>JANLWR010000104.1:0-4522 GCA_031364625.1 Deinococcales bacterium
TGCTCGCCAGGTCGCCGTCAATCAAGAGTTCGTTAAAATGCGCCTCGCCAAGTTGCCAATTCAGCAACAAATGCTTGGTCAGAAAACTTGCCACGATCATCCGAACGCGGTTGTGCATCCAACCCGTCTCGAGCAGTTGGCGCATTCCAGCATCGACTATCGGATAACCGGTGTTGCCTGTTTTCCAAACTTCTAAATCCGTGCTCGAGTCGCGCCAGGGAAAATTCTTCCAGCTTGGTTTGAAGGCTTCAGTTGCCAGTCGCGGTTCGTCAAACAGGATATGGCGGTAAAAGTCGCGCCAGCAAAGTTCCCGCACCCAGCCCGTCATGCCTGCCTGCTCTGCCCTGGCGGCGGCATAACGCACTGAGATCACGCCCAAGTGCAGATAGCTCGAGAGCTGCGAAGTGCCGTCCACGGCGGGCGTATCGCGCCACGATTCGTAATGCAGTCCGACGCTGCGAATAAACTGCTCGAGCTTTGTTTTGGCGGCAGTTTCGCCGGCACTGGGCAGTGGGATAAGTGTTGCGGCTTCTGGAATCTCGAGGCTGGAAAGATTGTGAGGCTCGAGTTTTGAAGGTGCTGCCAGCGTTGAAATGGAATGCGTAGACCAGGTTTTCCAAAATGGCGTAAACACTTTGTAACTTGTGTCCGATAATGATTTGATCGAACCCGGTTGCTGAATCGTGTCGGACTCGAATAGTTTTAGTTCAATCCCATTTTGCTCCAAGACATTTTTGACTCGAGCATCCCGTTCGCGTCCAATCGGTTCATCGCTGCGCAGGGCGTAAACCGCTTTTGCCCCAGATTCACGAGCGAGTTTCAACAATTCCTCTTCGGGAGTTCCGTAGCGCACAACCAAACTCGAGCCTAGTTTTTGATACGACTCGTGTAAGGCGTGTAAATTTCCGTACAAAAACCCAATTCTTGCCCGTCCGGCATAAGGCATTTTTAATAAGACTGGATCGAGCACAAACACGCTTGCAACCCGATTTGAAACTCGAGCCGCGTGAAAAAGTGCGGGATGGTCGTGGGTGCGAAGGTCAGCCCGATGCCAGACAAGAATCATGCTCGAGAATACTAGGTTTCTCGAGCATGAAATTCGTGCGAGGTGACAAATTCAGGCGTGAATCGCCACATGGGCTTCCTCGAGTTCGACCCAATCTGCCATTGCGCCCGCCAGATCGTCACGGTGACGAAGCATAAATTCTTGAATTTTTGCCATGCTCAGCGCATGTTCTGGAACTCGAGAAGCAAGTTTTACAGCTTGTTCTGAGCTGATGTTGGGGTAAAACCGCTCGAGCATTCGGCACACTTGGGTTTGGCTGGCATTGTTCAAAAAGAAATGCGCGTCGGCACGACCCGGGCGCACCAAGGCGGGGTCAAGTTTCTCGAGGTGGTTGGTGGTCATAAACACCAGCCGTCCTTGTCCTGCGGTCACACCGTCGAGCGCATTTAACAAACCGTTGAACGAGAGTTTGCTTTCATTGCCACTGGCTTTGTTGCGTTGATTGAAAACCGCGTCCACATCCTCGAGCAAGATCAAACTGCCGTCTGGTGCGTCGCCCAGAAGGTTGGTCAGGTTGTCATCGGTTAAACTCAGGCTCGAGAGGTTCAGCACGCAAATGCTTTTGCTCAACATTCCAGCCACGGCGGTAATCAGGCTGCTTTTGCCGTTGCCAGGAGGTCCGTGCAACAAATAACCCCTGCGCCACGGGATGCCCATGTCGGCATACCAAGTTTCACTGCCCAGGAATTTTTTGGCGTCGCCCACAATATTTTCAAGTAAGTTGTCACTGTAAACCAAACTTTCCGGCGCTCGAGGAATCACGCGTTGACGCACGTTCCAATCGTCCCAGCGCGGCGTCATGATCTCGACGCGTTTCTCTTCAGGTTTGACGGTCGAACGGTACGCCTCGGTGATCAAGTCATTGATAAAGGCGCGGTTCCAGACAAAAGTCCGAAGGGTCAAAGTTTCGTGAAAGCTTGCCAGCAAACCGTTTTGTCCCTGCATTTTTTCGCGGTTGGCAGACAACCAAAATGGACGCCCCTGAAACCGAATCCAGAACTTACCATTGGTTGGCGCAAGCAAGGCTTTGGGCGCGTCAGCCTCCTCGCCCAGGCTAAAGCCGCCCTCTTCGGAGGCGCGGCGCGTCTTGAGGTTGAGATCACGCATTTTCAGTTGCACGGGTTGCTTGCCGAGCCAGACCGCAAACCATTCGTAAGCCTGGTCGCTCGAGTTGACCTCGATGCTGATGACCACGCGGTCATACGCCCAGCCAATCAGTTGCCCTGGCAATTGCCGCAGCAAGGCAACCGTCCCGCCGATGATACCGAGCGCCAGACCACCCGACGCAAATTGATTCTCGAGCAGTGTCTTGCGAACGCTGTCAAAAATTGGGTTGATGAAATGCAGCATGTCAATGTTGGTCATAAAAGTTTCCTGTACTCGTCTCGGGTGTCTCCCGAGTTCTATGAGGTTCACTTTAGGGTTTGTGACAGACTGGCGCATCCCCTGTATGGCGTAAGCCATTGCGCCCGAACGCCTTGAACGAATTCTCATCCGAAAGGCTGGCGCTCGAGTTGGTTTTGAAACGACTGAAGCTCAAGGAATCCCCATAAAATTGGGTAACTCCTCGAGCCATCAGGTCAATAACTTGTTCTGAACAGTTATTTTAAGAAATCTTCTTGAATCAACCGTGCGGTCATTTTGGCGCTCATCATCACGCTGGGCGTGCCGCCGCCTGGTTGTGCGCCCGCGCCGACCATGTAAAAGTTTTTGACATCTTGCGAACGGTTGTGCGGTCTGAAATAGGCGCTTTGCACCAGCATCGGTTCGGGTCCAAAAGCATTCCCAAGGTACGAATTGAGCGTGCCTTCAAAATAATCTGGCGTGATAAAGCTTTTATGTACCAGTCGCTCACGCAAGCCTGGAATAAAGCTGCGATCCTCGAGAAAACCCAAGATTTTGTTGGCGAACGGTTCGCCCAGCAAATCCCAGTCGAGTTTTGATCCATTGTGCGGCACTGGAACGAGCGTGTAAGCGGCGTGATGCCCTGCGGGTGCAAGGCTCGGGTCGGTGAGTGTGGGAATGTGCAAATATTGACTGAAATCTTTGGCGAGAATCTTGCGCCCAAAAATGTCCTTTAACAATTCTTCGTAACGTGGTCCCAGAATAATGTTGTGATGCCTTAAATCCAACTCGAGACTATCGGCTTTAAATCCAAAGTAAATCACGAACAAACTCATGCTTTGCTGCATGATTTTCACTCGAGCGTCAGCGTTCCAAAAACGGTGTTTTGGGTCAATTAATTTTAAGTGCGTGTTGGCATAATCGCCGTTGCTCACGACCAGATTCGCCTCGAGTTTTTCACCAGTCGCCAAGCTCACCCCTCGAGCCGTTTTGTGCTCAATGTTAATGCTCGAGACTTCAGAATTGTAACGAATACTTCCGCCCAGCTCCTCGAATTTTTGCACGAAGGCTTTCACGAGCGCACCCGTGCCACCCAGCGCAAAATGAATGCCCCAAGTTTTTTCGACAAAATGAATCATGGCGTAAATGGCGGGGACAGCCAAAGGATTGCCGCCGACCAGCAGCGTTTCAAAACTGAAAACCTGCCGCATTTTGTCGCTCGAGAAATACTTTTTGGTAAAACTAAAAAGCGTTCGCACCGCATCGAGCTTGATCAAATCTGGCACGACTTTCAGCATTGTCCCGACATCACCAAAGTGCGTGTAGCCAAGCTCTAAAAAACCGCGTTCAAAAATCGCTCGAGCGTCACGGTGAAAACGCTCGTAACCGTCCAAATCTTCGGGCGCAAGTTGTTTGATTTGACGCACGGTGTTGTCAGGATCGCCGTCGTAATCAAAATAGCTGCCGTCATCAAAATAAATTCGGTAAAACGGTAGTATCGGCACAAGCTTGACATACTTGCTGGTGTGCTCGCCGCTCGAGAATCCAGTTTTAATGCGTTTATCGTCGCCCAACACGCTGGCAGGATAATCTGGAAGCTCGAGATTGGATTGACCAACCTCGAGACTAAAAAGCTCTTCGATGAAGTGCGGCACGGTGATGACCGTCGGACCCATGTCGAAGGTGAACACGCCGTTTGGGTCGCTTTGATCTGGTTTTAGAATTTGTTGCCCGTCCGCGCTGACCCGCCGCACATAAGCCCGACCGCCGGGCGCATCGAGTTTCTCGAGAATGGTGGTTTGAAACCCGAGACTTTGCAAACGAATGCCAAGACTTAAACCGCCAAAACCGCTGCCAATGATGATTGCTGACTGACTCATTGAAAAGCAGTTTAGCGTTTTAGACAGCTCGAGATTGCGATGTGCGCTGATTTCGGCACAATAACCAATTGCGCGACTCGAATGTTTCACACAGCAACAGGTTATAAAACCCCTGGTATCAGGCTCTGTCTGGAGATACCCCTAAAAGTGTGTTGACCCTACGGAAGTAGTACCTCCCCAACTTGACCATACAGCGGTTTTCATATCCGTTGACGCGCTTCGCGCTCTCACT
>JANLWR010000137.1:0-4731 GCA_031364625.1 Deinococcales bacterium
CTTGCAATTGTTGCATCGCAAGCACATTTGGAATGATCCGACATTCCCGCACAAACCAATCAGTGTGGCTCGAGCATCCAAATCTCGAGTTGTGAAGCATTCGACGCCGGCCCATTCGATAGACGCGCCAGACATGAAAACGCTTCAAACTCCAATGGCTCACCATCGAAAGCTCGAGTTAGATATCCCCTTGGATTGGAGTTCATTGGGCTTGCTGAATTTTGCTCGAGCCGCCCAACAAAACCTCTTGCAAGCCTCCATGTCTTTCGATCAGCTTGGTCAGGCTGAACTCGAGTGGCACGCTTTAAGTCCAGCGCTTAAAGCTTATGTGCGGGCTAGACAGAACTTGGATTTTGCTTTGCTGCTGCAATTGAGTAGCGTTTTTTCAGTACCTGAAATGCCAGGATTATTTCAACAGACCCTTCCAGGCTCTGCGTCACTACCAGATCGAGCACAATTCCAGACGGCGACCCTCGAGCCAGTCAATTCAACTCGGGTTTCCAAAACCGATCCTCCCAAACAAAATCAAAAACAACGTGCCATAAAACCAATCAAGCAAACCAAGTTGTCAAAAGTCAAATCTGAAATCCCACAACAACGTGCGCGGCAAATCAATGCCAGAACTCAATCAGAACTTCCAGAAAACAATGCAAATTCAAACTCGAGTGCAACTGAAGACCCAGAGCGAAAAAGCTGGCTCGAGACACTGACCGCATTTCAAGAAGAACGACAACAGTGGCTGCATGAGCGTGACCGATTGCTACGAAGCGTGCGTGATCTCGAGCAAAACCAAAGTCAGAATCAATTGCGAATCACCTCGATAACGCACGATTTTGAACGATTAAAAAAACAAGTGTTGGAAAGTAAACCAAGTATCACTGGGAAAAGCGCGGTTTCAACAATACCAAGCTCAGCATCGCCTCGAGACCTCAAATCTCGAGAATCCCTAAACTCGAGCAGCAAACGCGTGATGCCACCCAAATACACTGCGGCGCAAGAAGCAGATCTCGAACGCCTGGCAAGTTCGTTGATGGCAAACCTAGTTCGTTTAGATAGTTACCAGGTACGTCCTCGAGATATTCCGCACATTACAGGTGAACGAGGTCCTTGGAAAGCTGTGCTCGAGCATTTGATGACGCTGGGCAAAATCCAACGGCAAGGTGAATTTATCGCCATTACTTTGGTTGAGCGCTTAAGGCGAGGATTGCAAACCTCGGGAGTAAAATCGCGGTCTGGTCAGAAGTTGAAGTGAAAAATCTGATTGCACAAAAAATGGTGAGCCGTCCATATCAACTCTGATATGAGGTAGAGACACCCAAAACACTGCCCTGACGAAAGCATGTCACCCTAAGTCGAAATGTTTCGTCGATTTAAACATGACATCTCGAGCAAATTTTGATTGGGGACGCTAATGCCTTATTTCATTGTGGTAAACGGTCTGGACAACGCCTACATCCGCGAGTTGGGTTGCCAATGTGACCGTTGCAGGCGTCAAACTCGAGCTGCCAACACCTCAGTTTCGATTCTCGAGACACATTTGAACGGCACAGTGAAACGTCATTTGCTGGTTGATGCGGGTGCGGGAGTGCGCGAGAGTCTGATGTCGCACGCTGTGCTTCGCCCAGATTTTGTGCTGGACGGCGTGCTGCTCACCCACTGGCATGTTGACCACACCTGCGAGTTGACGCATTTGGCGGGTACGCTGGCACGGTCACGCGCTCGAGAGGGCAGAACCCTTGAACCAATTCCGGTCTGGTGTCGTTACGGCAGCGAACGGTGGTTACAGAAAAACCTGCTCGAGAAAGCACCGCTAGAATTTCGGTCTTTTGGGCATCTCGAGCCGAGTGGCGTGTTGCTCGAGCCTGTGCCTGTGGGTTGGGCTGGAATGCGGGTCACACCAGTCACGATTTCGCACTCTTCAGCCGACATTTCACCAAATGGCGGCGATGAAGATTTCCCAAGTTGCTGTGGTTATTTGCTCGAGTTTGCCAGTGGGGTGCGGGTGGCATTGCTGTGGGACATGGATGTGGGCAACACCTGGCTCGAGCATCCAAACGCGGCGAACCTCGAGACGATAAAACGTCTGCGCGGCGTGGATCATTTGTTCATTGACAGCAACACCTGGCTGTACGATCAGAACAAACTTGGACGACCCGCCAGCCACCTCTCAAATGCCATCGTGCGCCGTTTTGCTGCCATTCTCGAGCCTAAGCAGACGTGGTTGATGCACCTGAGCGGACATGAAGACCAGCCAGGTTCTGGCTTTGGCTGGGATGATTCCGTCTGGAGGCGTGAAGCCAAAAAGGCTTGGAATGAAGAGGGTTTGAATGGCGATGTTGACGTTCCCACGATTGGGCAGATGATTGCGCTCGAGCCTGAACTTGAGCTTACAGCCAACGGCGTTTTCTAAATTCTGCCAGCAACCACCAGACCACGATCAAGCACAAGATCAGCACCAACGGGAACGCCCAGGGACTGTTCATGCCAGGAATTGAAACGTTCATGCCAAACACACCCGTAATCCAGGTGGGTACAGCCACCAAAATCGTTGCCACCGTCAAAACCCGCACCACCACGTTTAAATTGTTGCTGATGATCGACGCGAATGCGCCCATCATGGTCGAGAGAATGTTCAGTTCGACATCGGTCATCTCGAGCGCCTGAATCATTTCAGTGTGAATGTCATCGAGTTGATCTTTTTGCGTCTCGTTTAACTCGAGGATGTTGTTGCGCCGAATTCGCTCGAGCATGGTGGCATTTGCCCGCAGCGCGGTGCGAAAGTAAACCAAACTTTTTTCGATGCGCATCAATTGCAGCAATTCACGGTTTTGGGTGCTGCTCTCGAGGTGATTCTCGAGCGCCTCGACGGTGCGGTTGATGCTGCGCAGGTTCTGCAAGTAACGCTGTGCCACCCGCAACAACAGATGCAGGGTAAAATCGGTTCGTTCGAGGCTGTTGGTGGCGGGCAGTCGTCCAAATCGCAGGTCGCTCATGACCGTGTGTCGATGTTCGCAAATGGTGATGACATTGTTTGGTGCCAAAATAATTGCCAGTGGCACGGTGTCATACGGCACGCCAGCACCCTCACCGAGCCAGTGGGCGGCTTGTACCACAATCAGCGTAAACTCGTCCGATTGTTCAAAACGTGGGTGCTCGTCTGGGTCGAGCGCATAGGTCAAAAATTCGTTTGGTACGCCGAACTCGAGGCGCAAAATCTCGAGTTCGGGTTCACTGGGTTTAATGGCATCGACCCAACTGGCGTGTGTGGCGCTGGTATCGGCATTGGATACCGAGGCGAGTCGGAGCATTTGAGTGCCGTTGGTTTGGTAGCGGTGCAACATTTCAAAATTAAACTACCATTGAAGCTCGAGCCTTTGAGTGAACTGTATGGATTGACGGCAAGAATATTGTTCAAAGCCGCCGTGCCGGTTTCTCGAGGTGAGCCTGAACCCATACTAAGAAGTGTTCTTAAACTCGAGTGAATCGTGTAAAACGCCTGATCTCACAACACGCCTCGAACGTTCCCGCCCGATGATTTTTATTGTTTTGTTGATCTTAAATTTTAGACTCGAGTCAAACCACAAATCTGGATTGAACCATTGTTTGACTTGCCCCGTAATTCAGTCAGTTAGCTTACTTAAAGCAAAACGGAGGCATTATGAACCGCCCATACAAAAGTATCCTCGCCGCTTTCCTGACCACCGCACTGACTGTGACTGCACTTGCCGTCAACCAACCGTACACGGTGGCAAATACACCCAATGCCAGCGCCGAATTCAATTTTAGGGTGACATTGATCCCAGTCCCAGGTCACATCAATGCCCTCAGCGCCAAACTCAACTTCGACCCAAAAAACCTGGCTAAAACCAGCGGCAGTGTCAGCGTTAACCTTGCAAAGCTCGAGACTGGCATTGGACTTCGTGACGAACACGCCAGGGGTTATCTGGGGGCAGAAAAACACCCGAACGCTGTGTTCAAGCTGTCCCGCATTGCTGGAATCACCGCGCTCGAAGCGGGCAAAGAAATCAAAGCCACCGCCATTGGAGAGTTCGACCTGAACGGAATTGCCACGCCGCTTAACGCTCCAATCACCCTCAAACTCGAGGGAAAACGCATCAAAGTCAGCACCATGTTTGACGTGACCTTGAGCGAGCACAACATCAGCATTCCTGGCAGCGACCCAAAAGCGGATGTGAAAGTCAACTTCACGCTCGAACCAAAAACTTAAACCATTCTCGAGTCACTTTCGCTCAAATCACCCGACCCGCAACCGTTCGCCAAGCCCAGCATCCCTCGAGAAACCTCGGGGTTTAAACAAAAGGAGTCCATCATGAACTTTAAGAAAATTCTCAGCGCCGTATTCGCCGTTACCGCCCTTGGTTTTGTTGCCAGCAACTACCACGTCAACGCTCAAACCATGAAGTCTGACAGCATGGGAATGCTTGAGAAAACCGTCAAACTTTCCAGTGTTGGCGCTCCAACCACAGGCACTGTCGAGATTCTCAAACAAAGCGATGGCAGCCGCATTGTTCGCCTTCAAAACCTCAAGACCGAAGCGGGTCCAGATTTGCACGTGTACTTGTACGCCGCAGCCGTGCCAAGCAAAACCGCAAAAGAGATCAAGAATGTCAAATTTGTTGACCTGGGCAAACTCGGCGCACCGTTCAAAGGAAACTTTCAATACAAAATCCCTGCCAACACCAAACTCGGGCAATTTAAAAGCTTGATTAT
>JANLWR010000143.1:0-3868 GCA_031364625.1 Deinococcales bacterium
ATTGACAATCTGCATTGAAAAAATTTGGCTTGCGATGGGTGGAAAAAGAAGACTCAGACCAGCCAAGCCCAGCCAAAATCCGGAGACTTGAAAAGCCAAACGGCGTGATTGAATACTTTGCATCTTGTTGCCTCCTAATAATGAATACAACATGTTACACGCAATTGGATTTCACGATTCAAAACATTTGTTTTAAACTGTGTTCAACGGTATTTAGGTTTTTGATCTTGTTCATACTCGAGACATTCATTTTGCCTTCCGTCCCACCAATCGCGCTTGGGTTCGGTTTTCAGCCACGAATTCTGGGTTGTACGCAATCCCCCTCGAGATCAATGCTGCCGTTTGAACCACAGCCTCCTGCAAGTCGTCGGTGATGCCTCGAGTTTTGCTGGCATAAATGCTGACACCGATGGCGGCAATCACGTCGCCGTTGTGGTTTCGGATTGGGGCTGCCACAGAACACTCGAGCGTGTTGGTTTCCTCGAGTTCAAAAGCAAAACCTTGTTCGGATATTTGCTCGAGTTCGGTTTTAAAATCTAAAAGTTGAGCTTTGTGCTGCTCGAGCGTGTTTTGCACGATTCGCCAGGGTTTGCTGGCAAGAAGCACCCGCCCGAGGGCGTTGGTGTGTGGCGTGGTGGCATGACCAATATTTTCTGAAGGCTCAATGGCGCTACTACTCGAGCCTGGAATCTGATCGATGAAAATCAGTTGACCGCCGTCGAGCACGCCCAAGTAAACAGTCTCGGAACATGCAGCCTCGAGGTTGTGCATGGCGCGGTGTGCCACGTCGCGCCAGGGTGTGTTGGTCAGCAAATGCTGTCCGAGCGTCAGAATCTTAAAGCCCAACTTGTAACGTCCTGTGACCATGCGGTGCAGCAAACCAATCGCTTCGAGCGAGGACAGCAACTGGTGGGCGTTGGATTTTGGTATCTCGAGCGCTCGGGCGACCTGGCGCACGCCCCATTCTGGGTGCGAACGGTTGAACAACTCGAGCACCTCTCCCGCTTGACGAATTGTTCCGAGGACGGGCATGAGATCAGCTTACAGTGTCCGTTTATTCTGGACAATTGGCTTGCAGTTTAGGTGTCGATCCTCGAGAATGACGCCATTCATTTTGGAGGCTGTTATGCGAACCCAGGTGGGCATCATCGGTGCAGGACCCGCAGGTTTGCTGCTCGGGCATTTGTTGCACCGTGCGGGCATTGATACTGTGGTGCTCGAAGCCAAATCTCGAGAATACGTCGAAAAGCGGGTGCGGGCTGGGGTGCTCGAGCATGGCACGGTGGAATTGTTAAAGGCAAATGGTCTGGGTGAACGCCTGACGCGTGAGGGTTTGCGCCACGAGGGGACGTTGCTGCGCTTTGGTGGGCAAACGCACCGAATTGACTTCCCGAGTTTGACGGGTGGGCGTTCGATTACCGTGTACGGGCAGCAGGAGGTCGTGAAAGACCTGATTGGGGCGCGACTCGAGTCGGAAGCCCCACTGTACTTTGAAGCCACGGGAATGAGGCTCTCAGGACTCGAGAGCACCCAACCCAAAATCACCTACATTCAAGATGGCGAGGAACGCACCCTCGAGTGTGATTACATTGCGGGGACGGATGGTTTTCATGGGATTTGCCGCGATGCGATTCCGAACGGGGTTTTAAAGGTTTTTGAGCGCCACTATCCTTTCGCCTGGTTGGGGATTCTCGCCCATGCCGCACCCAGTTCGCACGAACTGATTTACGCCAATCACGAACGCGGTTTTGCGCTGCACAGTATGCGCAGTGCCAGCGTCTCGAGAAATTACATTCAGGTTGCGCCCGATGAAAACATTGAAAACTGGTCTGATGAGCGAATTTGGCAAGAGCTTGGAACACGGCTCGAGGCGCAGAATTTTTCGCTGAGAACAGGTGATATTTTCGAGAAGGGGATTACGGGAATGCGCAGTTTTGTGGTCGAACCGATGCAGTACGGGCGCTTGTTTTTGGCGGGTGATGCGGCGCATATTGTGCCGCCAACGGGTGCAAAGGGCATGAACTTGGCAATCAATGACGTTAAAATCCTTTCACAAGCCTTGGTCGAACACTACCAGCAAAACTCGAGTTTGGCGCTCAGTCAGTATTCTCAAACTTGCTTAAAACGCGTTTGGCGGGCGCAGTATTTTTCGTGGTGGATGACTTCGATGCTGCACCGTCATAATCTCAGCGACCCTTACGAGCACAAGCTGCAACTGGCGCAACTCGAGCAGGTGGTTTCGAGCCGCGCTCAGGCGCAGGTGCTTGCCGAAAATTATGTTGGGATGCTCGAGTCGAATATGGTGATGGCATGACCAATTTTGCCGATATTCATGGTTTAACCGTTCATTACAAACTCGACAACACCCATCTCGAGGGTACGCCCGTGGTGTTCGTCAATTCGCTGGGCAGCGATTTCAGGATTTGGGACGGTGTGATTGCGCAACTGAAACGTCCAGTTTTGCGGTATGACAAGCGCGGTCATGGACTTTCGGACGCGCCCTCAGGACTGTATTCGATTGCGGATTTTGCGGACGACCTGCTGGGTTTGCTCGATCACCTCAAACTGAAACGTATCGTGCTGGTTGGAATTTCTGTCGGTGGTCAAATCGCGCTCGAGTTCGCCTCGCGTTTCCCAGAACGTCTTGCAGGTGTGGTGTTTTGCGACACTGGTATGAAAATTGGCACAAGCGATTTGTGGAATGCCCGAATTGCTGCGGTGAATGATGGCGGTTTGATTTCAATTTCGGATTCGGTCATGCAGCGTTGGTTCGATTCGAGCTTTCATGCACAGCAACCCGCTCGAGTTCGCGGTTTTCAGAACATGCTCGAGCGCACGTCGTCACTGGGTTATGTTGCCACCTGCGCGGCGTTGCGCGACTCGGATTTGCACAATGCAGCCCAGATTGTCCGTGAGGCTCGAGTCAAAACCCTGGTGGTCTGCGGTCAAGACGACCAGAGTACGCCCGTGGCGCTCAGTCAAGAATTGGCGCAAACCCTCGAGACAAGACTCGAGTTGATTGAAGACGCTGGGCATTTGCCGTGCATTCAACAACCCAAAGCAATGGCAAACGCGATCAACAGTTTTCTCGAGGTGATTACATGAGCAAATTTGAGGACGGCATGAAAGTACGGCGTGAAGTGCTGGGCGATGCGCACGTAGATCGTTCAATCAAAAACACCAGCAGTTTCGATCTGGGATTTCAGGAGTACATCACCGAAACCGTTTGGGGCGGAATTTGGACACGGGACGGTTTAGAGCGCTCCACGCGCCACATGGTCACAATTGCGATTCTTGCCGCGTTGGGGCGCGAACACGAACTCGAGCTGCATCTTCGCGCCTCGATCAACACGGGCGTCACACCAGAACAACTGACGGAGGTGTTCATGCACGTTGCCGGATACGCGGGAGTCCCTGCCGCCAACACCGCCTTTGCACTGGCGAAACGCATTCTGACCGAACAGGGTAGGCTCGAGCTTGGTGAAACATGAGCATCAAAACCTTGGATTGGCGTATTCAACCGCCGCACCTGCACCCGCCCTACGCCTCGAGCGTCAAACGAGCGCCGTTGCAGCCGCTCGTGCCACTTGCGCACAGTTTGTCCGAACGGACTGGACCTGTTTACGGTAACTCGAGCGACCACGAACTCGACAACGATTTGACCCGCAACGCTATCAAAAACGGCGAACCTCTGGGTGAAAGAATCATTGTGACAGGGCGGGTTTTGGATGAGGCTGGGAAACCAATCCGCAATGCCCTGCTCGAGATTTGGCAGGCGAACGCGGCGGGGCGTTACATTCATTTGCGCGACCAACACCCAGCGCCGCTCGACCCGAATTTTACGGGCGCGGGACGGGTTTTAACCGAC
>JANLWR010000230.1:0-4446 GCA_031364625.1 Deinococcales bacterium
CCAGGGTCCATAATGTCTGTTCATGACTTTTGCGGCATTGACGCCGGTTAGAAGTGTGGTTTGTCCAGTGCCAGATTGTGGTAAGCCCTCAATACCCAGGGTTGCGTCGATTGGATGGCTGACAATTTCAGTCTCAGAGACGTGTTTGACGCTCGAGATGCCCAATTTGGTGAGGGTGGGTGTAACTTGATTTTGGAAAGGGTGCTGGTCGTGAAAATTGGCGGTCCCGACGCCGTCGAGCATCAGCCAAGCAACCTTGCGTTTGGGATTCATGGCTTTTAGCATACGTCTTGGGACTAAAACCTTCATAAAGTCTTTAACTTGCGTATTTAAACTCGAGTTTAAATTATTATCGTTAACCTTTACAGTAACAATTGCAATGTAAAGTATCTGCTCGAATACCCCCAAGCGGGGGGGTGACGAAAAAGCTTTTTGAAAGATTTGTGTAAGAATTCGCGGTCTATACTTCAACGCATGAAACCAACAGGATCACATGTCGAAGATACCCTCCGCGTTATTGGTCGCAAAGGCACGCTCACGATTCTCGAGCAACTGCTCTCAGGACCAAAACGCTTCACCGCCCTCGAGAAGATCTTGCGCGTCAGCCCAAGAACCCTTTCCGAGCGCCTCAAAGAACTTGAAGAACAAAACATCATCGATCGTCAAAGTTTTGCCGAAGTGCCACCTCGCGTCGAATACACACTGACCGCCAAAGGCAAATCATTGACTCCATTGATTGATGCCGTCCGTAGCTGGAGCGACAACTGGGACATACCAATCAATGCCGTTGAGCACAATCACAAAGAGCCTCGCGCCGCCGCATAAACACCAAACAATCCGTTAAATGAAAACCGCCAGAAAGGGCGGTTTTTTTTATTGTCAGAAACTCGAGTTGCCATGATTTTGACTCGATTTCGTGCTGAGGGCTTGAGGCGGCGGGAACTTTTTGCTTTCGATGTTCATCTGAACAACAAATCTGAACAGGAGGCACAATGAAACCCTATCAACCCAAGAATTACAGCTTTGAAGATGCCGCGCACCTGCTGCGCCGTGCAGGATTTGGTGGCACAAGCGAAGAAATCAGAAAAATTCAAGTGCTTGGACCGTCTTTGGCGGTGGAACAACTCTTGAGTTTCTCGAGCGACGACCAAACTGGGGACAACCCGCACGATATTGAAGCGACCTTTCAAGAAGCCCTCGAAGCAAAGGGAGGTAAAGTCGCAGGGGCACAAGGCGCTGCGATTCTGAGCTTACAAGGTTGGTGGTTGTTTAAGATGCTAAACACCAACCAGCCGTTAAAAGAAAAACTAGCCCTGTTCTGGCATGGACATTTCGCCACGGGTTTAGACAAAGTTCGCAATGCTTTTGCTTTACAGCGCCAAAACGAATTGTTCAGGCGTTTGGCGGCAAGCAAATTTGATACTTTGACGCTTCAAGTTGCCAAAGACCCCGCCATGTTGCGCTACTTGGACAACAACGACAACGTCAAAGCCCATCCGAACGAAAATTTTGCCCGAGAATTAATGGAACTGTTCACCCTGGGCGTGCATGGCGGCTACAGCGAAAAAGATGTTCAAGAAAGCGCCAGGGCGTTTACGGGGTGGGCGTTTAAAGGTGGCGGCAACAAAGATGTTGCAGCTTACAAAAACCCCGAATTTGTGGTCATGCCCAAAAACCATGACACTGGCGTCAAAACCGTGCTCGGTCAAAGCGGAAATTTTGACGGCACAGACATCGTCCGAATCGTGACCCATCACCCCTCAAGTGCCAAGTTTATAACCGAAAAAATCTGGCGTTTCTTTGTCTCAGAAGACCTGCCCGAAGACACTCACCTTGAGCTGGTCAAGGTTTGGACAGATTCAAAACTCGACATCCGCGAATTGCTGCGTTTCATTTTCACCAGCGAAGCATTTTACGCCCCCCAAAACCGCAATAACCTGATCAAAAGCCCGCTCGAATATGTAATCGGCAGTTTAAGGACACTGAAAGCAAACTTGCTGCTCGAGCAAGAGTTAACACTTGTCAACCTGCTCGCCAGTCAAGCGCAAATTCCGTTTTACCCACCAAACGTCAAAGGTTGGGACGGTGGTCTGGAATGGATTGCCGACACCACACTCTTAAACCGCATTCAATTTATGGGCGCAATCGCTGGTGGCAAACTTGCCATGCGTCCAAGGTACAAAAAAGAAAAGTCAGAAAAAATTCCACCGCAACCGATTGCCGGTATCAGCTACCCCTTGGGAGCGAGCACCAAAGAAACCATTGACCTGATCGGACAAAACTTTCTAGGTGAACAACCCACAGGTGTCTTGAGAAAAGCCTTGGAGACTTTTGCCAAAGGACGCAACACGGCAGACGTTGCAAGGGGTTTGGCGTACCTCGTGCTGATCAGCCCGCATTACCACCTGGCATAAACAAGCAAACACTGAAAAGAGGGCTGGTGATGAATACACAATTCTCAAAACACCTTGTTCACGACTGCAAAACCTGCACTCGAGCCAACACCTGCCCGTTTCGCCAGAAGCTCGAGACACCCAAATTTCAGATTGCTTATTCGGCAAATGCTGCGCTACTCGAATTCAAATTGGTTGCTCGAGATGCCGCACAAAGGAGTTTTTTATGAACCGACGCGATTTTTTGAAAACATCATTTCTGGGACTGGCGGCAGGCGTTGGCACACCAGGATTTCTGACCCGAACCGCCCAAGCTGCCATCGGCAAAGGCAAAACGCTGGTCGTGATTCAACTCTCGGGCGGCAATGACGCACTCAATACCCTTGTGCCCTACACCAACGGCGCGTACTACGCCGCCCGACCCAGCATCGCCATTTCTAAAAAAGACGTGCTGACCTTATCGGGCGACGTGGGTTTCAACCCCGCCCTAAAACCCTTCATGAACCTCTGGGACAACGGCGAGCTGGCACTGGTGCAAGGCGTGGGCTATCCCAACCCAAACCGCAGCCACTTTGAAAGCATGGCTATCTGGCACACCGCCGACCCAGCCGCTCGAGAGACCGACGGTTGGATCGGCAAGATCGCCGAAAAGTACGGCGATCCATTTTGCGCCACCAATTTTGGCAACACCACCCCGCTCGCCCTGCGCGGCTCGGACATGATCTTGCCCAGCATTGACAGTGTTGACAAATTTCAACTTAAATTAAACCCCGAAATGAAAGCCAGCACCGACATGCTGTTCGGAAACCCGCTGCCAGGACGTGCCGAAGTGCTGCGCAAAGCCACTGTGCAAATGTTTGATGACATCACCAAAGTTCAAAAAGGCGTCGGCAAATACAAGCAAGGTTCAGCGTACCCAGAAGACCAACACGGTTTTGTCAATTCCATGCGCGACATTTCCCGCATGATCGCCGCCGATGTCGGACCAAGGGTGTTTTACACCGCACTGGGCGGCTTTGACACCCACGCAGGACAGATGGAAGACCAACCCGCCCTGCTCGAGTTGCTGTCATCCACCCTGGTTGCCTTCCGCGCCGACCTGAAAGCCCAAGGACGCGAAGATGACGTGCTGGTGATCGGTTTCAGCGAATTTGGACGACGCCTCGCCGAAAATGCCAGCGCCGGCACAGACCACGGCAAGGCAGGTCTGATGTTCGCGCTCGGCAAGGGCGTGAAAGGTGGATTGTACGGACAGTACCCCGACCTCGAGAAACTCGACGACGGCGACCCAAGGTTCACCACCGACTTCAGGCAGGTCTACACCACCGCGCTGGACAACTGGTTGAACATTCCCAGCAAAGACATTCTTGGCTCGAGGTTTAACGCGATTCCGTTCCTGAAATAAGGTGATTTTGGATCACTTTTGCTCGCCCCACCCTCATCCCCGACCCTTCTCCCGCCAGCGGGAGAAGGGAGTTTTTTTGGGTTCTCGAGAAGCAACCATGCCCGTGAGCGACCATGCCCGTCAGTAGCCGTGTTAAAAGTCAAGCCCCCTCCAAAAGTGGTTTCGTCACATCCACCCAAGGCTTACCATCCCTCACCATCGCATTCAACACCCCCAATAACTTGCGCATACAAGCCACCAACGCCACCTTCTTCTTGCTCACAAGACGCACCTCTCGGGCTGTTCGCGCTTCGCCTTCCCAGACCCCACAAGTCGTTCATACACCACCTTCAAAGCTGGATTCCATTTCACCGCTGTCTGGACTGCCATGTACAACATTGCCCGCACATTCGCTCGTCCACCACGAATAAACCGCAACCCACGATGCGAACCGCTATCATGATTCATTGGCGCAACACCGACCAACGCACTCAACCTCGAGCTTGACGCACAACCCAACTCGGGTAAACTCGAGGTCAACGTCGCAGCTACAACGCGACCAACTCCAGGAACGCTCTGCAACAACGCATCCAAGGCTTTAAGCTCAGAATCAGCACGGATTAACTCGAGCATCTCAGCGTTCAAATCACCCGTTTGCATCTCGAGAAA
>JANLWR010000246.1:0-2869 GCA_031364625.1 Deinococcales bacterium
TAGAATTCGTGCCGCACGACCCCACCGGCTCGTTCCTCGCCACCTCCCCTAAAATCAGGGGAGGACAAAAACCTTGGAGTGTGAAACGGAAATTTTGGATCAACATACTTTTAGCCCTGTCTCCTAGCAATAAAAAACTCCTCAAAAACCCAATACTTGTGTATACTCGAGGTCTATGAAAAAACTCTGGCTTCTGATCGGCTTGCTGTTATTGACAGCGTGCAGTAGCTTGCTGAGTTCGTACCCTGGCTCACCAACACCAGGAGGATCAGTCCCACCTGGCGGTGGTACCAATCCGCAACCAGGGATTTTAACCGCAGGTGAAATTGACGAAAACCTGAACTTAAATGCCTTACAAAAATACCTCGAGCAACCACAAAACACCCAAAATCAATTCTTGCCCTCATTCAGTACCAAAGACCGGGTCAGTATCGAAATCCGTGACAACCAAGGACAAGGCGTTGCCAATGCTCGAGTGCAAGTGCTCAGCGGCAACACCAGCGTTTTTGAAGGGGTGGCTGGGGCAAATGGGATCTTTTACCTTTATCCAAATTACGATGCCGTACCTGCCACGCAACTGACCTTGCAAGTGCGCTTACCTACTGGCAACGACCCTGCCACCCAAAGCACCCTGAATCTCGAGACACTGCCCACAGACCGCCGCGTACAAGTGAATTTAAATGCCGCTCGAGAAACCAGTCCCGCCCTTGATTTGATGCTGGTGATTGATGCCACGGGCAGCATGACCGACGAGATGAAATATTTAAGCAGCGAATTTCAAGCGATTACCCAAACCATTAAAAATAAGTTCCCAACCGTCAACACTCGATTTGCCTTGATTGTCTACCGCGATGTTGGTGATGAATACGTGATCCGCAGTTTTGATTTTACCGATTCGGTTGCCACCATGCAAAGTCAATTGGCAGCCCAAGAAGCGAACGGCGGTGGTGATTACCCAGAAGCCATGGAACAAGCTTTACAACAAGTCACCCAAGCAAATTGGCGCACTGGGAACACCACCCGCTTGGTGTTCTTGGTCGCCGATGCCCCACCTCATGACCAGGATTTAAGCAAGGCAATCAACAGTGCCAAAACCGCCCGCCGTCTGGGATTGCGTTTTTACCCACTGGCAGCCAGTGGCGTTGCCGAAACTGCCGAATACATGATGCGAATTATGGCAGCCACCACCCACGGGCGTTATCTGTTCCTGACCGACGATTCTGGGGTCGGCAACAGCCACAATGAACCAAAAATACCTTGTTATGTGACAACCCGTTTAGATCATTTACTGACCCGAGTTGTCGCCAGCGAACTTTCAGGCGTTCGGGTTGAAGCCAACCAGCAAGAGATTATTCGCACGGTCGGACAACCAAACGCCGGTGTTTGCAATTAAGGTTTTTATATATCGCTCGAGGATGTGTCCTACACGTCCCTCAAAGCAAAACCCCGACACTCACACACCGTCGTTTCAGTCCTCTATCGCTCGAGAAACGTAAGCCCAATTCTACCGCAAAGCTTCGAGAACTACAGATGGACTGTGTGCCGCTACCCGCAACAACGAACGCGCCGCACCACTGGGTTTCACACGACCTTGCTCCCAATTTTCCAAAGTACGTTCTGAAACACCAAGCAAATGCGAAAATTCAGAGCGATTCAATTTCAGTTTCTTACGAACTTCTTGAGCCATGACCACTTCAACAACTCGAGATACGACAGGAGAATTTTCTCCTTTCGCAATTGAAACTGCCTCTTCGGCAGCAACGAACAGATCACGTTTAAGTTCGGTATTTGAACGCGATTTCTTCATTCCAACTCCTTTAATATTGTTGCAAGACGCTTTTTATCCGCTGCACTTAAATCCAATTTTTCGTTTTTGTCATACAAGTCAAAAAAGTACAAAGCCGAACGTCTTTCAGCCCAAAAATACACCACTCGAACTCCACCACGTTTACCCGAACCCATCTTTGCCCAACGCATTTTTCGCAAACCACCAGTACCTTCAATAACACGTCCTACTTTGGGATTCTCGAGCAAGAAATTCTCGAGGGAACGTACATCCTCGTCGGATAAAAGTTTCCTTGCCGACTTGAAGAAAACAGCGAGTTGAATAAATGTAATACTCTGGAAACTTTTCCTCACAACCTCAAGAATTCGCCGTCACTGAGGGCGCAGCAAGCAGCGCCCCTACTCAAAATACGTGATGGACGCGAATTTGCAAAAACATTCCGAACTATTGATAAATGTAAACTTCACAGTTATTAACATTGTACGCTAAAAGCGTACCTGAATCAAGTGCTTTTTTGTCCTCTATCGCTCGAGGATGTGTGCTGCACGGCAATCTGGCAACAATCCCCGAACGGTGTAACAAGGTTTCAGTCCTCTATCGCTTAAGGCGCTTGATGGACAACACGTAAACGATCTGAATACCACTCAGGTTCACCAAGCACAACAAGGCTAGCCAGAGCTTCAGGATGAATATCTCGAGTTTCGAGTTCAGCCATGATTTCGTCGTACTCGGATTTTTGAAGATCACCATTTAGACTGATTTCAAGCAAATAACTTGAAATTTCAGCCGTTGATAACAATTTAAAATTGCGTTCAGAGATAATGGTAATTCCTTTATTTCCAGTTCCAGTCGCCCTAAAACCCTGTTGATCATAGCATGACCAAATGAATTATCGATAAGCAGTTCCACCCGGTGGAACACAAACGCCGCGAAGCTTTCGGCAAAATGCTCTTGCGGATTGATTAAACCGTACTGTGAAAGCGAATCGCTGATTGGAGTCAACATTGTGGTGCGAAACGCCATCAAATCCACTTCCCGCAAAACGCAATGCACATGATGCCCCAACTCGTGAACAAAAGTTCG
>JANLWR010000319.1:0-2481 GCA_031364625.1 Deinococcales bacterium
GCAACGTCTGCGTTTTCTCGAGATTCAACTCGAATCCAACCCCGAGGCGGTACTTGAATGGTCGGCGACGCTCGAGGCGTTTGAGGTGGCTGGCGGTTACAGCGCCGAAGCTCGAGCTTCACAAATTTTGGCGGCACTCGAGTTGGATGATTTCTTAGGGCGTGACGCGTTCAGCCTTTCGGGTGGTGAACGTACGCGTTTGGCACTGGCGGTGGCACTGGTCAACCGCCCAGATTTGTTGGTGCTCGACGAACCGACCAATCATTTGGACATTAAAATGCGCGAATGGCTCGAGCGCACGCTGCTCGAGTACCCTGGCGCGTTGTTGATCGTCAGTCACGACAGGGCGCTCCTGGATGCTGTGGTGAATACTACCTTTCACCTCGAGCGAGGCAACCTGAAGAGCTATCCTGGTGGTTTTAGCAAAGCAAGACTCGCCAGGCTCGAGGAACGCCGAGTTCAGGGCAAGCAACACCGTGTTGGCAGGTTTGAATACAAACGCCTCGAGAAATCGGCAAACCGCGTGGCAGCTTGGGGCAAAAATAATGAAAAACTTGCCAAACGTGCCAAAGCCATTAAAACCAGGGCGGCTCGAGTCGCCGCCAGCACCATCGAAGCCCCGATGGCGGAGCGCAAAATAGCCATGTCGCTCGAGGCTGGAAATGCGAAAGCGGCAACACTTTTTAAACTCGAGCATGTGAACAAGCATTTTGGTGATCGGCTCATCCTCGAGAATGCAGGTTTGCGAATTCGGGCGGGAGACCGAATCGCGCTGCTCGCGCCCAACGGTGCAGGCAAAACCACGCTTTTGAAAATTATTTTGGGCGAACTCGCGCCCGATGTTGCCACCGATCCAGAGCCTTTAATTCGTTTTTCTGACGGTGTGCAGCCCGCCTATTTTGACCAGACCTATCACGGTTTAACGCCCAACCGCACGGTGCTCAACCAGATTTCGCAGCGGGTCGGCGAAACACAAGCCAAAGCCTATCTGGGACGTTACGGTTTTAAACCCGAAGATTTCAGTAAAATTCCCAAACAACTTTCAGGTGGTGAACGCGCTCGAGCTGGAATGGCACTGATTGCCGCCACTCGAGCGGATGTTTTGATTCTCGACGAACCGACCAATCATTTGGATGTCGAAGCCCTCGAATCGCTCGAGGATGCACTCTGGGCGTATCCTGGCAGCGTTTTGTTTGTGACCCATGACCGTGCTTTTGCCCAAGCTGTGGCAACCAGGATTTTGGGCATCGAAGACCATAAGTTGGTCGAGTACGAAGGCGGTTTTGATGGTTACTTGAAAGCCAGGCGCGGCGAAAACACTCGAATCGACCCAAATCAATTGCTCGAGAGTGAACAGATGCCTGAAATGCCAGAAACGTTTTTGAACCCGTGGCAGGAATTGCAACTGCTCGAGGAGAGACTGATCGAACTCGAGCAGACTTTTTTGCGTGGTGGGTTGACGTTGCGCGAATTTGACCGACTGAAACTCGAGCAGATTGAAGCTCGAACGCGTGCCGAGGAACTGTACGCGGGTTTGTGGAGTGCGCCTGTCGAATTTGATGCGGCAATGAAAGTGGGGGCATTTAAAGTTTGTGCCGCCGAACTCGAGCCTGAAGTCTGGTCGTTCTGGGTTCGCGGCGCGGAAGACTGTCCGAGTTTAAGCGGAAGGCTAGAAGGTATGACCATGCAACTTGAGTGGTCCAGTTGGAACTCGAGCATGATGCTGTGGTTTGAAAAAATTCTGCTCTCTGGCGCGATGGGTTTGAGCCTCGAGCGATTGGGTGCAACGCGGCTGATTTTGCCTTCAACGAACGTCAATTTCAAAAATTTACGCATCGAAAACAACACCGTCTCGAGTTTCGCTTACTCACACTGGCTCAAACTCAGAATTCCTCGAGTAAATACCAAGCGGCTAAAATTTGCTCAGAATTTGACAACTTGGTCAGCAACCGAACGAGGTCAACAGCCAAGCCTCCAGACTCAAAAGAACTTTGGGAAGCCCCGCAAACGCCGGTTTGCTCGAGCAACTTCATAATTTATTGGACATTTGACACCGAATACTCAAACTGCGTATAGAATTAGTAACGTGAAGCCCATACTGCGATTGATTCTGGTTGTCATGACACTCTCGAGTGTTGCAGCCGCCAAAGATTTTAAGTTCGCCAAAATCGAGCAAGACGTGTACCTTCAAGCCTCGGGTGTGACTCGAGTCGTGGAAACCCGTACTTATGACTTTCAGGGAACGTACCACAATGCGTTTATCACGATTGACCCTGCTTCTAATGGCAACGTCACGTTTGATAAAGTTACAGCCACCGATGGCAAAGCCTTTTACGGCTCGAGCGTTGAGGGCAACAAGATCAAATGGCAGTACGACGCGACCGATGAGCAACGCACTTTTAAGATTACCTACACGTTAACAGGTGAGTTAAAAGTCTCCGACGATGCGGCACAGTTTGACCGTCAAGTGTTGTACTCAGA
>JANLWR010000343.1:0-6806 GCA_031364625.1 Deinococcales bacterium
CAATAAACTGAATCGAATTCCTGGAATCAATTATGAGCATAAAATCAAGGACGGGCGTTGGATTCGCATCAAAGTCGCATGGCTCGAAGGGTACGCAGTCATCACCGTGTATCAAATCTGAGGAGTAGCATGAACACGATCCTAAATGAGACTCGAGTGACCTACAAATACACCAACAAAAACGGTGCGACGGTCATCATCAAAAATGTTCCTGCGAAGTTTTTAAAAGACGAATTTGGCAATGAACACGAAACCTATGCGTTTGGTGTGGCAATGCGCCTTGAAGAATTGTGCAACCGAGCGTTTGAAATAGACTCGAGCGACGGGGCAGTTCACGAACTCGAGTTTTGAAAACCAGCAAAACCCAAAATCAAAATTGTGATTCTCGAGTGACCAGTTGGCAGGGTTCGTTTCAGGAGCAATTTATGCAACTGCATCAGGATTTGCCCGAACCTAAAACAGCCCAGGAATACCAAGCGTTAGAAACTTTTGTGCGTGAACTGATGCGCCAGCACAATGTTGATCTCGAGCCGTACCAGGGTTTATGGCGTTTGGCTGTTGGGTACATGCAGCGTTACGAGCAAGCGAATCAACTTGATGTGTTTCCAGAATAGGAAGCTCGAGCGATGGTGTGATGCACGAACTTGAGTTTTGAAAACCAGAAAAATCCAAGATCAAATTTGAGTGTGAAACGATCAGATTTACTGAGTAAAAATTTCTCTCATTTTTGAATCGATGATTCATCGACGTTCAATCATTACAATCATGTTCTATTTACAAGCAATCAAAAGAAAGGAGCATGTATTACCGTTGAACGCATACGCCGTTAGACATGCGTTATCTCGTCACCCTAACGAAAAGGAGCAAATCATGCAAGTCGAAGAAAAAGTTCAAGCTTTGATTGAGAAGGTGCAGGCTGGGAAATTACATGATTATCTTCAGCAGATTGATGGAACTGATTTTGGTGTGTACATTCCTGTTTACGAAGATCGAGGAATCATCAAAATGCTACTAAAAGGCTATTCCCAAACCGAACGGAATCTTGTTGTTTCCGTTAGTAAGAAAGAAGATGAAAAACCAAGTGATGCGCTTCCAGTAGGATGGGTGGGAAGCCTTAATTCTAAAGACTCAAGATGCAAACACGGGGATGGAAGCAGTTGCAAGCATTGCACGTCGCACGGTGGACCTACTACGAATTGTACAAAGCACGCAAGAATTAATGACGGTGAGTTGTTGGATGCGCCGGAATTGGATTATCAAAACGCCATTAAACAGATCGAAGGAAAAGATGATCTCCTCAAGTCGTTAGCGGAAGAAAATTTTGGTATCTCATTACTGCATGGGCACAGCAACGAATTTATGTTTACGCAATTGCCTGAGGGGTATGTCTCTGTAATTTCAAATGGAGTAACAACTTTTCGCAAGGATTCCGATGTTGCCAAAGATCCGAGTTTCGTTCCAAATATCTGGCGCTCAATTAATGGAAGGCTACATATTGCAGGAGGGTACTCTCAGATCGCAGATAGTTGAGGGTTGTTGGTTCACTATCAACCTTGCAAACGCATTAATCGTTAAAACGCAAATCTTGAGATAACCAAAAAACCCGCCCTTTCTCGAGGGCGGGGCGTAGCTTCTTGGGTTCACTTGGTTACTTGAGGACGCTCATGGCAGCAGCGATAATGCCTGCTAACAAGGTCACAATGGCTGCCCAGAATTGTGCGTCTCGAGTGACGGTTTTACGCGTTTTTCGGTGGCGCTTGTCTGAAACTTGAGGTTTCAAACGTTTTCTGATACGCTTCTTGTGCTTATGCAAGATATACCTCCTTTCTCGGAGGTAAAATTGCCCGCACCCTCGCTACAGGGTGCGGGTTCTCCGTTTTAATGGATTATCCGACCCCTGCGGGTCAACCAAGTGGTTCACCCAAAAAGCTACGCCTGGAGCATAACACAATTGAGGTGTGCTCGAGTTGTAATTCTCGAGCATCAAAAAAAGGGCGCACCTTTGACAGTGCGCCCCTTCCTTAACCTCTTAAACCTCAATCCCCTGCGGGTTGTTGTTGGTTCGCTATCAACCTTGCACGCTCACCTCGAGCGTCACCTTCGAGCACGCGCTCTTTCAAGCGTTCGTCCACAATTTGGGTGTCTTTGACAAAGTCTAAGCCTGTGCCTGCTGGAATCAACTTACCGAGGATCACGTTTTCTTTCAGACCGATCAGGTCGTCCACCTTGCCGGCAATGCTGGCTTCGGTCAGAACGTGCGTGGTGTGTTGGAAGCTGGCGGCGGAAAGCCATGATTTGGTGCTCAGGGCGCTCTTGGTGATGCCCATGAGTTTTGGCTTCCAACTTGCTGGGGTCTTGCCGAGCGCCTCGATGCGTTCGCCTTCGCGTTCGACATCGAAACGATCCATGATTTGTCCCTCGAGATAATCGCTGTCGTTGCCTTCAGTGATTTCGACGTATTTGAACATTTGACGGACAATCACTTCGATGTGCTTGTCGTGAACTTTCACGCCTTGGGCGCGGTACACCTGTTGAATGCCTTCGACCAGGTAACGCTGCGCGGCTTCTGGACCTTTACTCTCGAGCAAGTCCTCTGGGTTGATCGCACCGCGTGTCAGCGGTTGACCGGCGACGACACGTTCGCCCTCTTTGACGATCATGCGGAAGCTGCGGTCGGCTTTGTACTTTTTGCTGAACTCGCCCTCAGAAACGGTGAGCGTGATCTTGTCGTTGTCTTCCTCTTCAATGTGGAGCACACCGTCAAGGTCGGATAGAATCGCTTTGGTCTTTGGCTTACGCGCCTCGAAGAGTTCCACAACTCGAGGCAAACCGAGTGTGATGTCTTGAGCGCCCGCCACACCACCAGTGTGGAAGGTACGCATCGTAAGTTGCGTGCCTGGTTCGCCGATGGATTGCGCGGCAATCACACCGACGGTTTCGCCCTTACTGACCATCTTGGCTTGTGAAAGGTCGTGACCGTAGCACTTTTGGCAAACGCCACTTGGGGTGCGGCAGGTCAGCGGTGAACGCACGGCAATGTCGTGAATGTCGTTGCGAACTTTCAAAATCGCACGCATCTCATCAAGTCCAATGGCGGTGTCAGCCTCGAGCTTCAAGCCCTTGACATTGACCTCTTGCGCCAGCACACGTCCGTACAGTGCACTCTCGAGGTCGCTGACCTTGCGGGTCTTGCCGTCTTCCTTAAAGTACACGTTCAGGTAATCGCTGGTGCCGCAATCGGTTTGACGGATCACGACTTCGTGCGCGACATCGTGAAGCTTACGGGTCAAGTAACCCGAATCTGCTGTTCGGAGCGCCGTGTCCGCGCCACCCTTTCGAGCGCCGTGGGTGCTGATGAAATACTCGAGCACGTTCAGACCCTCGCGGAAGTTGGCTTTGATCGGAATTTCCATCACGTCGCCGTTTGGTTTTTGCATCAAACCGCGCATTCCCATCAATTGACGGAGTTGCTGTTTGTTGCCTCGAGCGCCCGAGGTGCTCATGATGTAGAACGGGTTGAGCGGGAAGTTGTTCTCGAAGTTCTCGTAGGCGGCATCGGTCACGCGCTCTGTAATGTCCGTCCAGAGTTTGGTGACTTGCAAGAAGCGCTCGCGGTCGGTGGTCATGCCGAAGGCGAAATCTTCTTGAATTTTGGTCAGTTCGATGTCGGCTTCTGCCAGCAAAGCGACCTTCTCGACCGGAATCATGGCATCGTCAATACCGACGGTCACGCCGTTGATGCTGGCAAGCTTGAAGCCAGATTCTTTGAGGGCATCGAGCAGTTTGGCGGTTTTCTCGAGTCCGAGGTAACGGAACACGTCCATGACCAGATCGCGCAGGGCGTTCTTTTCGTATGGCACGTTCAAGTTCACAAATTCGCGGTCGAGCACCGTGCCGTCTTCGGTCAGGGTTTCGGTGATGACGCGGTGGAAGTACGCCCGTCCTGGGGTGGTCTCGAGGGTTTTGACGCCGACCGCCGTTGGAATCCGAATGGTGGCGGTGTCCTGCATGTCAATTCGTCCACTCGAGACGGCTTTGAAAGCCTCGTCTGGGTTGGCGAAGTGATACTTTAATGCGCCTGCGGTGGTGTCGCGTCCATCCACGACAATTTTGGCGTTGGTGTCAATCTTTTTCGCCTCGAGCGCCTTGAGGGCATCTTGAGGGGTTTTGAACTTGCTGCCCGCGCCGTGCTTGGAGGTGCGCGGCAGGGTCAGGGTGTAAATGCCCAGAATGATGTCCTTGGCAGGTTTGACGTTTGGTTCGCCGCTGGCAGGGGAGAGCAGATTGTGCGATGCCAGCATTTGAATGCGGGCTTCGGCTTGGGCAAACGCAGAGAGCGGGACGTGAATTGCCATCTGATCGCCGTCGAAATCGGCGTTGAACGCCTCGCAAACCAGCGGGTGCAATTGAATCGCTTGACCTTCGACCAATACTGGCGTGAACGCCTGAATGCCGAGACGGTGAAGCGTCGGTGCACGGTTGAGGAGTACAACCTTGTCCTGAATGACCTCTTCCAGTGCATCCCAAATTTCGTCCCGCGTGTCACGGTAACGCTCGAGCAACTTGCGGGCTTGTTTGATGTTGGTGACAACGCCCTTTTCCTCGAGCACTTTGAACAAGAATGGTTTGAACAACTCGAGCGCCATGCGTTTTGGCACACCGCATTGATGCAGTTTGAGTTGTGGACCGACGACGATTACTGAACGACCCGAGTAATCTACGCGCTTACCGAGCAAGTTCTGACGGAAGCGACCTTGCTTGCCACCAAGCAAATCGGTCAATGAACGTAGCGCACGGTCTGAGCCTGGGTGCGTGACTGGCGTACCGCGACGACCATTGTCAATCAATGCGTCCACGGCTTCTTGCAACATGCGCTTTTCGTTGCGGATGATCATTTCTGGCGCACCAGTGGTCATCAGCTTCTTAAGACGGTTGTTACGGTTGATCAAACGACGATACAGATCATTCAAATCCGAGGTTGCAAAACGTCCACCTTCAACCTGCACCATTGGGCGCAAGTTTGGCGGCATGACCGGCACGCTCTCGAGAATCATCCAGGCGGGGTGATTGCCAGATTTGCGGAATGCACGCACAACCTCGAGACGCTTACGGGCTTTGGCTCGCTTGTGACGGCTTGGATTCGCCATCTCTTCGACCAGTTCAGCTTCAAGAGTCTCGAGTTCAATGCCCTCGAGCAATTCTTTAATGGCTTCTGCACCCATCTTGGCTTCAAAATCGTAGGCTTCGATGACGCGCACTTGACGGCGCACCAAATCAATCTCGATCCGTCCGTGAATTTCGGATTTCAGTTTGCCGTCGTCTGCCAGATCGTCGCCTGGACGGACGCGATCACCGTTTACGACAATCGGTTCGTCGTTGTAGGTGTACACTTTCGCTCGAGACACCACGATGCTGGCGGGTTCGTGCAAGTTCATGATGCCGTCGGCGTCAGCCATGACTTCCTGGCTTGGGTCAATCGCGCCGATCAAACGGTCACCACCACTGAATTGACCACCATCTGGGATCAAAACGTGCATGGTTGGGTTCATTTCAATCTCTTCGACGCGTTTCCAATTTAAGGTCAAAGTCACGTCAAGGTTCGCGCCGCGTTTTTTGCTGGCAATCCCTTTAGAACTCGCACCACGTGGCATACGAATCAAATCGCCAGTCCCTCGAGCCAATTCCGCATCGGTTTCGACACTTTCGCCGCTACCGACCAAGACTTCAAAGCCGACTGGCACGAACACGCGCTCGAGAAGACTGTTGTCGTCAGAATCCAGAAGCTCGATCACAACGCCGCCCTTGGTCACGCCCTCACCAAGTTCGATCACGTTAATCACTGCATCTCGAGTCGCCAAGATCATGTGGTCTTCTGCCCCGTCGCAGAGTTCCTCGCCGGCTCGGGCAATTTCTTTTTCGAGCGTCGCGGTTTTGGGCAGGGTGAATTTGGCTGTGCCCTCCTCGGTGTACTCGAGGGTGGCACGACGTGGGAAACGGTATTGCGCCAGACCGTCAATCTTGGCGGCGGTGTTGCCACCGAGCTTTTGACCACGGGTGACGAACTCGCCGTCGCGCACTTCGGCGGGTGTGCCGACGCTTAACGAGTACGTTTCTTGTTTGCCGACGCGCAACTCGCGGTGCTCCTCGTCGGACAGCAACTCGCCGCGCTTCAGTGGGCGACCGTCTTTCAGGGCATCTCGAGGATTCGTAACAATAAATTTTGCAAAGTACAAGACTTGCTCGAGTTGCGCCGCACTTAAATCGAGCAGCGTACCGATCTTGCTCGGGATGTCTTTGACGTACCAAATGTGCGCGGCTGGCGTTGCCAATTCGATGTGACCCATGCGGTAGCGACGCACGACGGCTTTGGTGACTTCGACACCGCAACGCTCACAAACTTTGCCCTCGTAGCGTTGACGTTTGTACTTACCGCAAGCGCATTCGTAATCCTTTTCAGGTCCGAAAATCCGCTCGTCGAACAAACCGTCACGCTCTGGTTTGAGCGTGCGGTAATTGATGGTTTCGGGCTTTTCGACCTCGCCATACGACCAATCCCGAATTTTTTCGGGGCTGGCAAGTTGAATCCTGACTTTCTTAAAATCGCGCATTTGATCTCCTTTGGGAGAGAAAACTTCACTTTGAATCTCGAGCGGGCTGGCTTGATTCCCTCTCATCCCCACCCCTTCTCTCCGAGGAGAGAAGGGAGCTTTATTGCTAATTTGTGGGGCTGGTAGGGTGCGCCTCGCGCACCGTTGTTCACATGTCATTGGTGCGCGGGGCGACCATGCCCGTTAGGTGCATTTTAT
>JANLWR010000373.1:0-6595 GCA_031364625.1 Deinococcales bacterium
GTCGGCTTTGCCAGAAAACCGCCAATCTTCTTAAAACCGGGCGATGTGACCAAAGTTTGGGTCGAAGGCATCGGCGAGATCGAAAACAAAATTGTCGAGGTGAACGCATGAGACGACTCGAGAAACTCCGTGCCGTGGTGACTGGCGCAGGTTCGGGCATCGGGCAAGCCATCGCGGTGCGGTTCGCTCAGGAAGGCGCAAGCGTCGTCTGCTCGGACATCAATCTCGAGGCGGCACAACATACCGTTTCCATCCTCGAGACACCAGGTCTTGCATTTGCCGTCGATGTCGCCAAAGAATCTGAGATGAAAGCCTTGATCGCCTTCACACTCGAGCACCTTGGCGGACTCGAGTGTATGGTCAACAATGCTGGCGTCGGCATTGCCGCTCGAGTCACCGAAACCAGCGAAGAGGACTGGGACCGGGTGATGAACGTCTGCCTGAAAGGCACGTTCTTCGGCATGAAACACGCGATTCCTGCAATCCAACAATCAGTTCACCCAGAAAATACCGACGGCAGCGTGATCAACATGGCGTCGATTGCCTCATTTGTCGGACTGATCGACCGTGTGGCTTACAGTGCCGCCAAAGCTGGCATTCTCGGAATGACCAGGGCAGCCGCGATGGATCACATTCCAGACGGCATTCGCGTCAATTGCATTGCACCAGGCACGGTGGACACCCCGTGGGTGCAACGCATCACCGCAGGTTACGAAGACCCCGAAGCCGCTCGAGTTGCGATGCGAGCAAGACAACCCCACGGGCGTCTTGTCACCGCCCAAGAAATCGCGGCAATGGCGGCGTATCTTGCCTCGAGCGAAGCGATGAGTGTGGTTGGGGCTGCAATGATGGTTGACGGTGGTGTGACCGCACGTTAAAAAACCGTAGGGGATGGTCTCAGACCATCCTCTACGCATTTGAAGGAATATTCTGATGCGGAACCAGCAATTTGTTACCGTTCATCGTGGTGGACTGCTTTCCAAAGAGCATCATCGTCAACTGATGACTTGGGCGGCGGATTGTGCTGAACATGTGCTGCCCTTGTTTGGCGACAAAACAGACACTCGTCTTCTCGAGGCACTTCAAACCGCTCGAGCCTGGTCACGAGGCAAATGTTCTGTAGGGTCAGCCCAAAAAGCCTCGCTGCAATGTCACGCCACGGCTCGAGAATCCAGCAATTCTGAGGCAATTTTCGTGGCTCGGGCGGTAGGTCAGGCGGTTGCCACGGCGCATATGGCAGATCATTCGCTCGGTGCTGCCTGGTACGCACTGAAAGCTGTCAACGCCGCAGGACAGTCACTCGAGGCAGAAAAACGCTGGCAAAACGAGCAAATTCCTCTCGAGTTGCGGGAGCTTGTGCTTGCAGCCAGGGAAGAGGCTCGATTTCACATCTCGCGTCTAAAGACCGCAAATTGAAACGATAGGGGATGGTCTCAGACCATCCCCTACCTGCTGTAATTCGGTGCTTCTTGCGTAATCGTCACGTCATGCGGGTGCGATTCGATCAAGCCCGACATGGTAATGCGTATAAATTGCGCCTCGAGCCTTAACACCTCAATGTCGCTCGAGCCTGTGTACCCCATCGCGCTGCGCAACCCGCCGAGCATTTGGTAGATTACTTCAGAAACCGCGCCTTTAAACGGCACGATGCCTTCAATGCCTTCGGGCACAAATTTGCGTGACCCAGATTGAAAGTACCTGTCGCTCGAGCCTTGACTCATCGCGCCAGAACTGCCCATGCCTCGGTAAGATTTGTACTGTCTGCCGTCGCGCAGGATCAGTTCGCCTGGGGCTTCTTCTGTGCCTGCGAACATGCTGCCGACCATGACGCTGCTTGCGCCTGCGGCGATGGCTTTGGGAATGTCACCAGTTTGTTTAATGCCGCCGTCGGCAATGATTGGCACTCCAGATTCTGCGGCTTCGGTGGCAGCCTCGAGAATCGCGGTGATTTGCGGTACGCCCACGCCCGTCACGACTCGAGTGGTGCAGATACTACCTGGACCGATGCCGACCTTAATGGCGTCTACGCCGCGTTCAATCAAGGCTCGAGCACCTTTGGCGGTGGCGACATTGCCTGCGATCACGTCCACATTCGGGAATCGGTTTTTCAGGGTTTCGACTCCCTCGAGAATGTTTTTGCTGTGACCGTGCGCCGAGTCAAGCACCAACACGTCCACACCTGCGTCCACCAAGGCTTTGGAACGGTCTGCGAAATCTTTGCTGATGCCGACAGCCGCCGCTACCAGCAATCGCCCGAGTTTGTCTTTGGCTGCGTTTGGAAATTGAATGCGTTTTTGCAGGTCTTTAATTGTGATTAAACCCGTCAGTTTTCCGCCATTGTCCACCACTAGCAATTTCTCGATTTTGTTGTTTCTAAACACTTCACGCGCCTGTTCGAGGGTTGTGCCTGTGGGAACGGTGACAAGATGTTCACGGGTCATGACTTCGCTGACCAGGCGTTGGTAATCTTCTTCAAAGCGCAAATCGCGGTTGGTGATAATGCCAATCAGCTTTCCAGCGTCGTCAATAATCGGCACGCCCGAAATGCGGTATTCGCGCATCAAATCCTCGGCGTCTTGCAAAATGGCAGTCGGTGGCAGCGTAATCGGGTCCACGATCATGCCCGATTCGCTGCGTTTGACCTTGCGCACCATTTCCGCCTGAGCCTCTAAGCTCATGTTTTTATGAAGCACACCGATGCCGCCCGCCCTTGCCATGGCGATTGCCATTTTGGTTTCGGTCACGGTGTCCATCGCACTCGAGACGAGCGGTGTTTTGAGACGAATGTTGCGGGTCAGTTGCGTCTCGAGGCTGACCAAATCTGGGGTGATCTCGGAGTACGCTGGCAGCAGCAGCACGTCGTCGAAGGTCAAACCCTCGAGCGCAAATTTATTGGATGGGTTGAAAGCAGTCATTGCGGCTAGCATACCGTTTCTCGAGCGCCCAACTGAAATGGACATCGGATTCTTGTGTTCAACCTCTGAAATTGATAGCCTCGAGCCGATGTCAAGACGCTCTCAACAAACACAACACCCTCGAGCGATGCGCAGGTTTCGAGAATGGGAAGTCGATCAAGTGTTTTTGCGGCGGGTTGGCGGCAGAATTCAAGCCAACGTCTGGACGGTCTCGAGCGAAAATGAAGTGCAAACCGAGCGTTGGTTTACACCATCACACGATCCTGTAACCGCGCTCCGTTGGTTGGGCGATCAAGTCGCCGCCAAGGGCACGGTGCAAACCGCCCACAACGTTCGGGTGCGTTGGGCGCGGGATGAAACGTTCCTCGAGAATCTGATTGACGATACAGCGCTCGAGGATGAGTTTCGGGATGCGTTTGAACTTGGCATTCAGGACACCAGGGATTCTAGGCGTTAATAAAAAAGGCTCGAGATTGTCGCTCGAGCCTCTTGGTTTTGAAGCGGTTGTGAAACCCAATGATGCGCCTACTCAAACGTTTAAGAATTGGTGAAATGCAGGCGCATGTCCATGCGCCGCTACTTGGTTTTGCCTGCCAGCAAATCCTCGGCTTGTTTCTGGGCTTTGTCGAGCGCATCCTTGGCGCTGGCTTTGCCCGCCACAGCTTCTTTAATCGCCGTCTCGAGGATGTTAAAGCGAATGGCTTCCCAATCCGAAATGCGCGGCTCGAAGGCGGCGTAACGGGCTTGTTTCACGACCAATAACGCATCTGGGTTTTTGGCGGCAAAGGCTTTGAATTCGGCGGTGTCTTGCGCCATGTCGCTCGAGGGGACATAACCCGTTTGGGTGGCGAAAATCGCGCTGTTGCGGGGCTGCATGGCGAAGTTCAAGAATTTTGCCCCCAGTTTTTGCTGGTCAGAGCTGGCATCTTTAAAAATGACGATGTGCGTGCCCTGAATCAAGGCTGTGCCTGGAGTACCGCGTTTAAGTCCTGGCATGTTGGTGATGCCGAGGTTGAATTTTGCGGCGCTTTTGTAAAAAGGTATGCCTGCGCTGGTGTCAAAGCTCATGCCGTATGTGTCGGTCAGTTGTCCGTTGATGAATCCAGAGGTGATCGGTTTGGCGGCTTTGTCTTTGACCAGGTCAAGGAACCAATCGAGGGTTTTAATGGCGATTGGCGAATTCAGCACAATCTTGCCTGTCGCGTCGTAATCGCCACCCAAGGTAAAGAAAATAGGCGAAAATGTGCTTGCCGACGGTGTGAACCAGAACGCGGGTTGACCCGTTTTGCCCGACAACTCTCGAGCTGCGCTTGCCATTTCGGTCAGAGTTTGCGGAATTTTAACGTTGTTCTTGGCAAACAAATCTTTGTTAACGTACAACAATTGCACGCTTTTGTTGAACGGCGCTCCGTAAACCGTGCCGTTAAAAGTGGCGGCTTTGACAAAAACTTTGGTCAAAAAGTTAGAACGGAATCCGAGCTTGGTCAAATTTGCCAGTTTGTCATTCTCGAGGTACAGCGCCATGTTGTTCTCGAACGCTTGCGCCATCGTGGGGACTTTACCCGCCGCAAACGAGGCTTTGAGTTTGGTGGACAGGTCGGTGTAATTGCCTTGCGGAATCGGCATGACACACTGCCCCGGAGTTGTTTTGTTAAATTCGGCTGCCAGGGCGTTGACCACGTTTTGTTGGCTGGCGCTGGTGAAACCGTGCCAGAATTCGGCGGTCACTTTGGCGCTGGCGCACTGCTGTTTGACCAATTCGGCTGGCGTTTGTTGCGCGTGAACGGTCACGGCGGCAACGGCAAGTCCTGCGCCCAACAGAGCTAATTTTTTCATAGACACCCCTTTTTTAAACTCGAGACGGCACAGCGGTTGCTGTGCCTTGAGAAACTCGAGCACAGTCTACCAAGTCTTTGGTCATGGACTGATGAGCCAAAACCTTGCCATGAACCGATGATGATGCGCAGGGTTCTGAGAAGTGATACTTTAAATGGAGTTTTAAATTTGCCCGAAAGAGGCTAAAGGGAGGCACGATCACGGATGGAAAAAAGTCCGATTTTTTGGTTGTTCATTGGCGGTTTGGTGTTCTGGATTGCAGAATGGATTTACGACATTTACTTGTGGCGGCGCAATCAAGCCAACAACGCACCGATTTTGGCTCGGGCTTCTAATGCCGAATCTCAAGTGCTTTCGCTGAAAGGAAATATAAACGAATATCAATCCAAGTTAAGTACGTCTGACTTAAAAGCCTCTGATTTGCACACCCGTTTAAGCGCCGCCCAGGCTTTGGTTTTGGAGCACGAACAGAAATTTTCGGCTGCGAACGACGAACTCGAGAAATTAAAAGCCAAAATGGCTGGCATGGTTGACAAGAAAACGGTTGATGCGTCGCTGGCGGAAGTCAACAGCTTAAAAGCGCAATTACAAATCGCCAATCAAACCATTGATGGTTTAAAACCGAGCGCCGAAAAAGTCGCCAACCTCGAGTCGCAAATGGCGAAATTGAAGGCAGGTTTTGAAGGTTCGGCTCAAAAGTCCGAACTCGACGCTTTAAACGCCGAAATTGCCAGCCTCAAAGCCAGGGTGCAAACTTACAGCGAACAGACCGAAGCATTTATTCAAAGCAAGACCCGTATTACCTTCCTCGAGTCCGAACTCGAGGCTTCAAAAACCAAAATGAATGCCGATCTCGAGGTTGCCAAAACCAAAGCCTCGGCGCTCGAAGCCGAAGTCAACCAACTCAAAGCCGACGGCGTGATGCTGATGAAAGACCGCCTCGCACCTGCCCTCGAGCGAATTCAATTTCTCGAGTCTGAACAAGGACAAACCGGCAATGCGTCCGACTCGGCAGACCTCAGAGCCAAACTGGCGTCGATGGAACTCGAGCATTCAGAATTACACGCCACAATCTCGAGTTTGAGCGCCCAAACAGAGACGGCGCAAGCCTATGCTTCGGGCGGTTCTGGTCAAAATGACCACATTGAAACGCTCGAGGCGGAACTCTCGAGAACAAAAAGTTTATTGAATCATAGCGCCGCCGACATGGCGGGTTTGAAATTGCAATTTTTGCAAGCGGGTGAACAAATCGCAACCCTCAAAGCGACCTCGAATCCCAGCAACATTATGGCAAGTTCGAGCAACCATGACGAAATAGCAAGCCTTAAAGCCGAACTTGCAGCTTTAATGAACGCACCCAAAGCCCCAGTTGACCGTGACCGCCTCGAGAACATTGATGGTATCGGAGACGTTTTTGAGCACCGCCTGAACTCGGCTGGTATTTGGACGTTTGCCCAACTTTCGCAAATGAAGGTCGAAGCCGTGCTCAATCTGATTCAACCCGAAGAATGGCAGAAAATCGAACCTGACAAGTGGATTCTCGAGGCGAGTGAGCGTGCGAAGGCGAAAGCGGCATCATGAGTCAGGTTTACTCGACCGACGACCGTCGCGGCAAACCGTACCCGTTTCACCCCGTTAAAATTGCAGGCGCGGCGCTTTTGGCGTTGGGCGCGGTGTTCACGGGCTTACTTGGCAATTCGTCTGTTGGAGCACCAACCATTGAACTCAACCCGCCTGCCAAGGTTGGGCAAAGTTTAACCAGTCCCGTCAATTTGGTGGGTCAAGGCACACCAAACACCAAATACAATTTGTTCGTCAACGGCGAAATTAAAGGCACGGTCACC
>JANLWR010000379.1:0-2691 GCA_031364625.1 Deinococcales bacterium
CTCACGGCAAAAGCGTTCTCGAGAATCCCAAACAGTTGTAAGGAGTCCCAAACATGTTACAACAGCACCCAGTCAGCAACACCCGCGCCACCATCGGCAAGTACCGCCATTTGACAAGCACCGACTGGCAAACCATCCAAAGCCGAATCTCGAGCAACAACGGCAAAGCCACGATCACCGCATCGAACGGGCGTGAAGTGAGTTTCACTCGAGCCGAAGTTCAATTCTTAAACCAGAAATACGGGATGGGGGTGACGGCATGAACTGGTTTTCAGAACAAGTTAGCGCGGTTGCTACTCTCTTCTTCCCAAGTACAACCACCCAAGACCACGCCCTGATGATCGCTCGAGAATTTCGAGATTCGGTGTCAGAAGTTACGCCGGACGGCAACGAATTCACTGGTATGTGGCAAGCGCATATTGCACCTGATGGCGCTGCTACCATTGTGACCTTGGGACACTCGAGAAACCCTAAATCTGTTCTTGAGGAACTGGCAAGGCAAACCGCCCTCGAGAACGGCGTGACGCTCGAGAATTTCACATATGAAATTGATGGCGTGGTGAGGGCATGACCCCCCCAGTTTTCGAGGGTGGGCATAACTTGCCTACCCCAGAAACTCGAGAAGAACTCGTTTGTGATGGGTGTGACGCAACCGAAAACGTTGTCGAGCATCCAGAATTCCATGATGAGGTGCTGTGTCCAAAATGCGCCCGAGTTCGCGGCTTATGGCACGGTGCAGAAGACCATGCTCGAGAATTGGTCAAAGCGCCTCTTCAAGCATGGTTCGCCCACTGGCAAGCCGCAGGAATTGACGCCGCAAGCCTGCAAGACATTCTCGAGGCGGCACTCCAAAAAGTGATTGAAGACCGACGCGCAGCACTCGAGACGGGAACACCCGCATGAATCATCAGCCGTTCCCACCGTTACCGCCCGTTACTTTGGGTGTAGGAACGCCTTTAACCCCGTCACCCACAAGCAATACCCTCGAGCGTTACCGCGTTACCGTACAAGTCCAGGCTCAAGACAAAAATCAGGAAACCCCTGAAACCCCAAACTCAAAAGACTTTGGGTTTTTCAACCCGCACACCATGACCCGCGCCGACCTCGAGAAAGGTCTTGCCGCCGCACGAGTTGACTGGCATCGAAACCTTCCAGCCGAATACCGCATTGCGCTTGGAAACTGGATTCTCGAGGTTGAGGGCATTCTTGAAAACACCAGGAAGGCAGCGTGAACCGTGCCAAAGCTCGAACCCGAGTTATACCCCGCAGAAATCGCGCTCGAGTGGGCTTTGCCAGTGCATATCCTGAGCGGCGCGGAAAAGCAGTGGTACATGGTCGTCAAAGTCAATGGAGTGACTTACAGCACACCGATCAGCACCAACATGGCAACCAGAATCAGGAGGAATCTAAAACAGCCCACAAGTTTTTACAAAGATTTGAAACCCTTGACCCTCGAGACGTGCTCGGCGGAATCGTGCTCCTCGAGACAGTGACGGGCTTGTGGCTGTTTGGGCATCACAGTTATGACTCGAGCCTCACCCTGTTCCTTCTGGCAACCATGACGGTCATTCTGTCCAAGATTGTTGGATTCGAGTGACCAGCCAACGACGGGCGAGAGCGCCACCGAGAACGGGCAACGTCGAAAGTCAACCTCATGTCGGTTAAACCGACACCAAGCCCTCGAGCAGCACAGGAGAAACCAACATGCAACCGACAACAGAAAACCAAGTAGACACCATTCAAGATATGACCGCCGAAAACCCACTCTTTCCAGAAATCATTGACTACACTCGAGCTTCAACCTTCACGGAGTACAAATACCGCGATGTTGACGGCGAAGAGCACACCTTTCGAGCACACCACAAAACGGGCGAATACGTTCTAAAGCAGGAAGTTGTTTGGACACAACAACCCATAATGCTTGTCACCGTACTGGAAACCAGTGCAGGCGAAATTCGAGAAATCAGTTTTTACGGTTGGGATCACATGCAGTGGCACGACAAGATTGCAGAACAAAAATTTGATCCATTTCAAACCGAACCGCGACCTCGAGTACCCGTTTCAGAAGATAACCCGATTTAAACCACGTTCGCAGCATTGAAACTCGAGCTTCAAACCCTTTTCCTCGTATACCCTAAGTTCAACTTAGGGTATTTTTGTTTTAAGAATCGGTTGACCAAACTTTAAGAATTGTTGTAACCTTTCGTTGGTCTTCCTTTCTTTAGAGGAGAGAGGCTTGAACCGCTCGAGTTTCTGTGATCCCTGCGAAGATCATGGGCAAAAAGACTCGAGCGTTTTTATTTTTGAAAGACTGCAAAACCCCGAGAATCTTAAATCTCGAGTGTCAAACTTGCTTTTCAAACCACACTCGAGGATGATGTTCTATGCAACCCGACCCTCTGGCATTCGTGAAATGGGACAAGATAGCTGACCTTGCCAAGCGCGACCCTAAGAATTACCTGTCATATGGCGCGTACTGGTGGAGTATCAAACGCTTATGCCGAGAACATGGGTTTGACCTGGGCAGCAACGACGACACAGAAGCTCGAGAAGCCTGTGAAAGCGCAAACCCAGACCCGCTCGAGCTTTGGTATGCCTGTGTTGACCACAGTCAAGCCCATACGAAGTACACGTTCAGAAATGGGGTGTGCAACCTGCCAGACGGCACACCGTACACTTTGCACGACCCTG
>JANLWR010000441.1:0-3522 GCA_031364625.1 Deinococcales bacterium
CAAGTTTGTTGAGACATGAAGGTAACCAAAATGCGTCTCTGAGTGTCAAGTGGTCAGTCTGAAGATGCTGAGATCAATAGTTGGACTCGAGGCTCTAATCACAGGATTCTCGAGAAACAAGAAGTAATCAAAGCCAAACAATGTTTTGACATCACAAAACAATAAACCACTCGGGTGAGGTACGATAAACACCAATGAGGCTCGAGTCAAGCATAAAAGACAATTTGCAAGGCATGGTCTTTGAGGCTTGGAATCAACGAGATCAAGACAGAACACGTGCCAAAGAACTTGTCGAGTCGGTTCGCCAAACCGCCGATGGTGACGTGCTGCTCGAGACTTGCGCCAACGTGGTCACGGCATACATCATGATGCGGGGCGGTTTGATGGTCCAAGCCCTCAACCTTGTGCTGCCCGCCATCACCTGGCTCGAGGACAAAAATGAGCAACACTGGCTGGCACGCGCCCTTAACGTTCACAACTGCGTGGTTGGCGAACTTGGCGATATTGAACGCTGTATCGTTGGACTTGGCAGGCAACTCGAGATCAGTCAACAAACTGGTGATTTTGAGATGGAAGCCGGGGCGCTTCTTGATTTTGGCGTCACACTGCTCGAGCGTGACCCAATTCGTGGTGAGCAATACTTGCTTGATGCGCTTAAGATCACGCGTCAGACGGGTTTGGTGCTGGCTGAAAGTTACACCCTCTTAAACCTGACTCAATTTTCTATTGCCCAAAAACGTCCCGAAGCTGCACGGACGTTCCTCGAGCAAACCTTCAGTGTCGCCTCAGCCAACCAACTGACCCATGTCCAAACGTACGCCCTCATGTACCAAGGCGCACTGGCACTGGAAGCCAACGACCTCGAGTCCGCAGAAAACCTGTTCCAAGAAGCTTTAAACCGCACCAAAGCCAACAATGATCGCCCCCTTGCCGAAATCATGCCGTTTATGGTCGATCTGTACCGCCGTTCCAACCGGCTCGAGGTGGCACAAACCTTGCTCGAAAACCATGTCAAACTGATGGAAGAAGCGGGGCTGTTACCATTTGAAATTCAAGCCCACGAACTATTGACCGATGTCCTCGAAGGACGCGGTGATCTGGCTGGGGCGCTGCGTCACAGCCGCAAGCACCTCCAATTGACACGTCAAGTTCACAGCACTCAAAACAATGACAAAGTGCGGGCGCTCGAAGTCTTGCACCGCACACAAATGGCTCAACGGCGTGCCGAAGACGAGAAGCGCAAAAATACCGAACTCGCGGCGGCGCTCAGTCAGCTCGAGGCTTTAAACCAAACGGTGCTCGAGGTCAGTCTGACCGATGAACTCACGGGTTTGCGCAACCGTCGCTACCTGATGAACCTTGACCTGGGCGCTTGGGGTGCTGAAAAATTTGCGCTGGCAATACTGGATCTTGATTATTTTAAATCCATCAATGACCAATTTGGTCATGACGGCGGCGACGTGGTGCTCAGAGAATTCGCCTGGTTGTTGCAAGCTCAAATTCGCAATCAAGATATTGTCGTGCGTTTTGGTGGTGAAGAATTCGTGATCCTGTTCCGCGACGCCCGACTCGAGACCGCCCGCCTGGTGCTGGAACGACTGCTGGCAAAGCTCAAAGTACACGTTTTTAGCGCATTGGTCATGACCAAGCCCCTGAGCTTCACGGCAGGGATCGTGAGTTGTCATGATGCCAACATTTTACAAGCCCTCAAACGCGCCGATGACCTGCTGTACCAAGGTAAAAACGCGGGTCGAAACAGTTTGTGGCTCGAGGCTGAAACAACATAAAATTCTCGAGTCACAAAACGGCTAAACTAAGCCCATGATCGTTCTGGTTGGAAACTCTTTTTTACTCGATGAAACCGCCCGAGAAACCCTCAAAAAACGCGGCTTTCAACCCCGCGATGTACCCTGGCTCGAGGGCGAGGATGTGACCGAGGCGGGGATTACCAGTCATTTGCAGGGCGGTCTGTTTGGACCGGCGGCGCTCGTGGTAAACATGTTGGGGGTCAAAGAGTACAAACCGATTGTCGAACTGATCGCCAGCGCCCCAGACGCGGTGGCAATCGTGCTCGACCCCGAAAATTGGACCAGCGTCGAGACCGCCAGCGAACAGACCCGCAAGAAAAAAGCCCAGGAAGCCAGGGCAAAACATTACGAAAAAATTGGTGCCCAACTTCAAGTGCTTGCCACGCCCTTAAAAGGTGGGTTGATCGCCTGGATTGCCACCAGGGCAAAAAAAATGAAACTCGAACTCGCCCCAGACGCCGCCAAAATGCTGTCCGAAATTTTCCCAGACGACCCGCCCGCCATTGCCAGTGAACTCGAGAAACTGAGTTTATTGGAGGGTAAAATTGATGCCCAAACTGTGCGCCGTGTGGTCAACCATTTGCCGCCGACCACCATCTTTGCCGTACAAGACGCGATTGCCGCCAAAAAACCGCTCGAGGCGAGCGAACACCTCGAGCGACTGCTGAATGCAAATGAAGACCCGTTCAAATTGCTTGGCGGCATTCAGGCACAGTACAACCTGCTGGCGAGGGCTTTCGCGCTGCGGCAACGCGATCCGATGCTCTCCAAAGATGAGGCGGGCAAGGCTTTGAGTGTGCACCCATTCCGCGCCGAAAAAGCCTTGTTTGCCGCCAAAAAATTCAACGAAAACAAACTCAAAACCGATCTCGAGTATTTACTTTCTGCCGATGTTGGCATGAAAAGCGGACTTGACCCCAGGGTCACGCTCGAACGGTTGATTCTCGAGTTGAGCCTTTGAAAAGATTGGGCAGTACCCAGCGCTTTAAGCGCGAACCCCAAGCCAATAAAGGCAGGGAATTCTAAGCAGATTGGCAAACTCGAGCCAGATTGAATGAGAACAGGTGTGATGTATCAATTTGACAATCGTGTTGTCCGTCAATGGCTTCAAAACTGATATCCAGTATATCAATTTGATAATGTTGATTCTCGAGGTTGAATCTCGAGCAAGAATGAAAGCTTACACTTGAGCCGAAGTCAATCGGTATTCAAGAAGTTTCTTCGCAGTATTCAGGCTTGGAGCGGTACAATCAAGACGTGAAAACCCCTCCTTCGATTGCCAGAGATGATTTGGTCAACTGGCTCAACGATTACCTTTCAATTCAAAAAATTTCCGATGTCAGCCTGAACGGTTTACAACTCGAGGGCAGTGAGCGCGTCTCGAGAATCGCGGTGGCGGTGGACAGTACGCTCGCCACCATCGAAGAGGCTGTTGCTTCGGGCAGCGATTTTTTGATCGTTCATCACGGTTGGTTCTGGAAAGACATTCAACCGATTACAGGACCTTTCGCCAAACGGGTCAAGGCTGCCATCGCCGGCAATCTGAATTTGTACGCCGCGCACTTGCCGCTCGATGTTCATGCCGAAGTTGGTAACAATGCCGTCATGGCAAAAGCCTTGTCACTGCAAAACCTCGAGCCTTTTGGGTTTGACCACGGTGTGGCAATTGGGGTGAAAGGAAAACTGCCCGTCCCGCAAAGTTTGCAAGATTTTG
>JANLWR010000449.1:0-11592 GCA_031364625.1 Deinococcales bacterium
ATAAATCGAGCTTTAGCACTTATGGAAAATATTTGGAAATACTTGCCCCTGGTGAAGGAATCTACACGGCTGTTCCTGGTGGTTTGTTGGGTTCTTGGAGTGGAACAAGTTTTGCCGCCCCAATGGTCTCTGGAGCACTCGCGCTGGCTGCCGCCGAAACCCTGAAATCAACTTTCAGTATGCCAATGTTGGCGCGTTACGTTTCAATCAGTGCGGACAATATTGATGCCGCCAATCCCGAGTATGCTGGACTTAGTTACTTGGGACTTGGACGGTTGAACATCGAAACGTTCATCAAGAAAACAATCGTTCCCCAGTAAGTAATCCCAATCTCGAGTCCTGATTGATACAGATCAGGACTCGAGTGGTTTCTTGAGTTTGAAGACTCAGGTTGATCACAAAGGAAATGAACAAGTGTGATAGCACTCGAGCGGTATGCTCCGAACAGAAGAATCAAGGTTCGGGTTTTTTGCCAAACACTGAATCGAGCGGTGATTAAAATGTCTATGAGCGCTACGAATTTCAATACCAATCATTCTCGAGTACCATGTGTGCTCGAGGTTGATGATTTGATTGATAAGGCGCAAACAGCACTTGAAAAAGAACCTGTTCAAGCGCTCGATTTCGCTCTGATTGCTGAACAATTGGCAAGCGATGGTCAGTATTTTGTTGGTTTGGCGAAAGCTTTGTTTATCGCTGGCAGTGCACAACATAAACTGGCACGTTTTAAACCAGCAATAACCTTGCTGGTCGCAGCCAGGTTGCATTATCGAAACCTCAGTGACAAAACCGGTGAACTCGATACATTGCTCGAACTAAATCGTGTTTACAGAGCCATTGGCGATATCGCTTTGGCTGGCGATTGCCTGAATCAAGCACTTGGTTTAAGTCATGATCTTAAAAGATATGATGCAGAAGCTGATGTCCTTAACGGTTTAGCTGCTGTATCGCATACCCTGGGTGATGCCAAACAATCACTTCAATGCTTGCTTGAATCACTCGAGATTCGTCGTGTGATTGGAGATCAAAAAGGCGAGATTGATTGTCTGAACAATCTAGGTGTTCTGCAAAGACACGCTGGAGAATATGCAAGTGCAATTGAAACGCTTTTTGAATGCCATAAACTGATACGAGAACAAGCTCAAGAGCCTGTTTTGGAAACGGCTTGTCTCATGAACATTGGTACAGTTTACCAAGATCAGGGGCAATACAATGCCGCGTTGGTTCAATTCCAAAGTGTTCTTCAGATTGCACAAACCGCAAACCTGCCACAACTTGAATCAATTGCCTTGACGAACCTTGCCGAAACGCATTTACTCATCGGTTCTTTCAGCGAATCCTTACAGCTTTATGATGAAGTATTCGTCACCGCCCAAATGTCAGGGTATTCGGTGACCGAGATCGATGCCCTTGAAGGAATAGCCCGGGTTCACATCAACCTGGGACAACCCAGAAAAGCCCTAAACGCCATTGCTCGAGCGCTCGAGATCAGCCGCAATTCGGGTGATCGCCACCGTGAAATTTTGCTGCTTCTCGACCTCGCACAAACTCAAAAGTCACTCGAAGACATTGAACAGGCAATCATCACAACTCGAGAAGCCATAGGGCTTGCGACCAATGCCAGCGCCAAAAAACTGCTTCACGATGCCGAAGTTTTACTTTCAACGCTGCTCGAGTTAACTGGCGATGTGGCTGGTGCGTTCGAGCACTACAAAATCGCGCATCAACTCGAGCGTGAGTTGTTCAACGAAGAATCTGATCGTCGTTTGCAAGGATTGACGGCACGTTTTGACCTCGAGCGAGCCAGGGCTGAAGCGGAAACCTACCGCGAACGAACTTTGGAGATTGAACAAATTAACAAGACACTTGAGCATAAAGTGAAAGAGCGCACCCTAGACCTTGAACAAGCCCAGATCGAGACGGTCACGAGGCTCGCTTTGGCTGCCGAGTACCGCGACGACAACACCGGTCAGCACACCTACCGCGTCGGCAATTCTGCGGCTCTTCTGGCACAGGCACTGGGTTTGCCCGAAACCGAAGTTCAGGCATTGCGAATCGCGGCTCGACTGCACGATGTCGGCAAGATTGGCATTTCTGATCTGATCCTCTTAAAACCAGGCAAACTGACCCCCAACGAATACGAACTGATCAAAGACCACACCATCATTGGCGCACAGATTCTGTCTGGTGGAAAATCACCGATTTTAAAACTGGCAGAACAAATTGCCATAACCCACCACGAACGCTGGGACGGCAACGGCTACCCGAACAAACTCTCGGGCGATGAGATTCCCCTGGTGGGTCGAATTGTGGCGGTTGCCGATGTCTACGATGCCCTGACCACCGAACGACCTTACAAACGGGCTTGGACGCATGAAGAATCGATTACCGAACTCGAGGCTCAGGCGGGTAAAATGTTCGATCCGAACATCATTGCGGTTGTCCGCACGGTGTTTTCTTCGATTACGGTTTTAGTTTTAGAACAAGCCATTGACTGAGGCGTCAGAATTCAATGAAATCATTTCAATCTCGGGTTTTTGAGGCTCGAGATTCGTTTGTTTCACCAATGCCCGCATTTTTGGCTGCCCAAATCGCCTCTGAACGGTCTGCCACCTGCAGTTTGGAAATAATATTGCTGACATAATTGCGCACGGTTTTTGGACTCAGGTCAAGCCGCCCGGCGATCACGGTGTTGCTAAAACGTTGTGCGATTAACTCGAGGATTTCACGTTCTCGAGGGGTGAGTTCTGGAAAGGCGGGTGACGAGACTGGGCGGGTCGCGGCAAAATAACGCATGACCCGTTCGGCAGCGCCCGCGCCAAAAATGGCTTCACCCCTGGCGACCCCTCGGATTGACTGCACGATTTCAGTTTGGCTTGCGCCTTTTAACAAATACCCTTGCGCCCCGGCGCGAACGGCTGCGAATACCGAATCGTCGTCTTGAAACATGGTCAGCATTAAAATTTGAATCCTGGGATTTTCGGTTTTAATCCGCCGTGTGGCTTCGATACCGTTCATGGACGGCAATTGAATGTCCATCAGGATCACGTCGGGTTGTAATTCGGAGGCAAGCCGCAAAGCATCTTCGGCGTCTTCGGCTTCGGCGACAACCTCGATGCCCTCTTCAAGCTCGAGCAGCAAACGCAAACCACTGCGGATTATGGGGTGGTCATCAACGATTAAAACATCAATCTTTTCCATTATTTCCTTAATGGCAACCAAGCCGTAACCCGAGTGCCTTGTAGCGATTCAATCTCGAGTTTGCCGCCAAGCTCGAGCACCCGTTCACGCATCGAGTGCATTCCCACTCCGTTAATCTGGGTATCTTTTAAACCAATGCCGTCGTCTTGTACGATCAGTTTTAAACCACCGTCTTCTATTCTCAAACTCAGTTTGACGTGTTTGGCGTTGGCGTGCTTTGAAACATTGTTCAGAGCCTCACACGCGATGCGGTACGCCGCCACCTCGAGCGCCGCAGGTAACGGCTCGAGGGTTTCAATTTGAGTGTCGGTGTATACCCCAAGCATCTGCCCGACCTGTTGACGCAACGCACCATCCAAACCCAGATCATCGAGCGCCGGTGGGCGCAAACCGTAAACCAAACGCCGAATGTCACTGATGGCATCTTGAACGTTCTGGGCTGAGGTTTCTAATAACGCGTCGGCACGTTTTGGGTCAGACATCACCAAACTTCGTGTGGCTTGCAATTGAAACGACAAACTTGCCAGCATCGGTCCAAGTCCATCGTGCAAATCCCGACGGATGCGTTTGCGTTCCTCCTCACGGGCGAGCACAATTGCCTCTTTGGAAGCTTGCAGTTCTTGATTTAAGAGCGCCTCTTGCACCGCCACAGCCGCTCGAGCCGCCAAATCCTCGAGCAACCTGGTCTCACTTGGCGAAAATGACTCGCCAACAAAGCGCGTTGAAACGATCAACAAGCCCACGTTTTGCCCCTTGACGACCATTGGAAACTCGAGGATTTGCGCCACAGGCTCACCCAAGCTGATGCTCTGCCCAACCTCGGCTGGCAAGGGTTTTAATGCCACATACGGCAAACGCAAGGTCGTTGCCACGGTACGAACGATGGTTAACGCCAACTCTTCGGGTTTATAAACCATCTCGAGTTGCTTGCCAAATTTGCTGATGGCACGGTACGGGTCGTTGCGTTCGCCGTAAAACAAACGATTTGCCGATTGCCTAAAAAATATCAGAAGCGGTTGAAACACCACGGCAATCACGCCCGTTGCCAGTATGGACAACCAAACATTGGCAGAACGAAAAAACGTTCCCAAGCCGCCAACGATCAGACCGTACAACACGCCGGTACTGAGAATTAAGGCGCTGTAGGCAAAGGCACGGTTGAGCACAAAACGGCTGTCAAACAATTGCTGACGCACGATGGCTTGTGCCACCGCCAGCGCCCACCAAACCATGGAAATACCATTGAGCCACTTGTTAAACAATAAAATCCAAGGTTGTACCACCTGAATCTGAAAATCACTCACGAACACTTTAGGCATTATCAACGCTTGAAAATAAGTGATTCCACTGGACACCACGATATTCACCAACATGGCAGGAATCACACCACGCACCTGAGAACGAATCAGGTCACCGCTCGAGCGGTAACGCACAAGCAATCCGTAAACCAAACCAAAAGCCAAAGTTAAGTGCATAAAAAAAGTAAACGGGAAGCCCCAATTGTTGTAATTCCAAAAAGTATCGTGCAAGCTTGGCAGTGAATAACCCAACGAAATCAAGAAAAAACTGGTGACATAAACCAAAGACCAACGTGGTAAAAATTTTCCGTTTGGAAAAGTAAAAATGACCAATACCCCAAGGTTGTCCGCCAGCATTTTCAAGAATTTCCAAAGAAACCGACCAACCTCGAGGGTCGCCAAATGATTGGCAAGTCCGGTCAAGTGAAGAGATTGCAAGGCAAAATCAATTGCCTCGGGTAGTGAGCGACGAACGTATTGCACGCTGATTTCGCCGTACCAACCGACCAAGAAAAAAAGTGCGAAAACATAACTCCAGATCCAACCTGGTTTTGCCCTAAAGACCCAAACCGCCAAGGCAATCCAAATAACGGTCGGCACAACAAAAGAAATTTCGTAAAGCACCGCGTACAACTCGAGCGGAACATGATGGGTGTTAAACCACGCAAATAAGAGAGTACAGTTTGGTTTGTAACACGGGGTTGTGGTCGTAAAATGCCAAAAAAACCAGGTGAACATCAGCAATAAACTGACTACCAAAATTGCCAGCAACGACCAGATCAGCACCGACAAACCCAGCGCCGCTTTCGGCAAGAGGTGTTTGGTTTTTTCTAATAACCTGTGCGAAACAGTCAGGTTCATGGTTATGCCTCGAGTAGCCTACCTTACGTACTCAACGCTAAAAAAGCATCGCTCGAGTTGGGAAGCTTTTCGCCCAATTCAACAAATCGTTCTTTGGCATTTTGGTAAACAATTTGTGTCGATTGCCCAGATTGTTTTAAGGCGCGTAGGGTCAATTCGAGTGCGTCACGGTCATAGGGTTCCATTTCGAGCAGAATTTGCCCTACGCGTGCAGTCTCGAGCGTGTCGGTTTCGATCAATATCTCGAGTTGTGATTGCAAGATGCCGACCAGTCTGTTTCTGAGGGTTGATTGTTCAATGCCTGGTAAATCTGCCATGTACACGCCGCGCCAATACGCAGTGTCTCTGGTTTGCAAAAATTGTTCGGCATCGCTGACAATGCCCCCCAGCATGTAACCCTTGGCGGTGCTTTGAATCACCTTAGAGCCAAGACTATTGCGTAACTGGTAAACCAGTTGTTTTAAGGCGGCTTTGCCCTCGATCTCCATTAAATCTGGGTACAGGGCATCAATCAAGCCTAAAGTGCTGACCTCCATCTGACCAGAAATTCGAGCCTCGAGTAAGATCACCAAAAAATCAAGACGTTTTCGCCCTCGGTAAAAAATGCTTTTACCGTTTTTAACAAGTTGAACCGAACCGAGAACTTTCAGAAAAACGTCTGAGCTTTGGAGGCTGTTTATCGGTTCGGATTGAATCTCGAGTTCTGGGAAATAGTGTTTGGTCAAATGCACCATGTACGCCGTGCCATGTGTTTCAAACCAAGCCAATTCTTGTTTGGCAGCCGCGCCGTCATGCTCGAGCCTGGCAACCTCGAGTTTGCTTGAATGCAGCAATCGTTCAAAACCATGTTTTTGGGATAACTCTTCGGCTTCGCGTAACTTCTCGAGCGCGATTTTTGGCTGCATGTTCGCCTCAAAAGCACTTGCCAGCGCCTGTAAGCACTGAACACACTCTTCGGGTGGTGAGTTGCGCTCGATAAGCACCTGCTCAGCCTCCTCGGCGTATTTGAGCGCCTGTGCAGCTTGCCCAAGTCTGGCTTCAACCATTACAGCACGACAAAGTGCCAGCAAACGTAAACGCTTATGTTGCAACGATTCACTCAGGCTTAAAGCAGCACGAACATACTTTTGCGCCAATGCCTTGCCGTGCGCAGGCTGCCATTTGTCATACAGTTCGCTCAAGTTCAATTTTGTGTAAAAGAGTTTTTCGTTTTTAGGAAGTTGGCTTTGCAGCCCATCAATCTCGAGTAACAAGGTCTCAGTTTTTTGGTACTGCATGGAATCGAGGTAATCACGACACAAACTGACTTGGCAACCCAAAACATTTCTGGTATCACCAATTTCTAAACTCAACTCGAGGGCTTCGCGTAAATCTGCGTAAGCTTCTTGCTCACGCAATAAACGTGGAAAAAGCTGTGAGCGTGACCGTAAAGCCGTGGCTAAATCAATGGGTTCATTCAACCCCCGAGCCAACTCGACATGCTTATCAGCAAATTCTAACGCCTCAAGAAAACGTCCTTGACGTAATAACACTCCCGATTCGATACTGAACAACGCCGATTTTTCAAAATTCTCGATTGGATACCCGGCACGTGTCGCGGCAATAGCTCGAGCTTGATCATCTTGCCCTAAAATATAATACGCAAAAGCCACGTAATAACTGGCGGGTATGGTCATAATTTCTGGGTGTATTTCATAAAAAGAAATTAATTCTTGAAATTGACCAGATTTGCATAAGAAAACGATTTTCATACCCAACCAAGTGAGGTCTGAATGTAATTTCTCGGGCAGTGCATCAAGAACCAACTGAGCTTCAATGAATTCATCACGGTCACATAAAAGATTGCTCAGGGTTGTGCCTGCCTTTAAATGATCGGGTTGCCTTCCCAAAATCAGACGCATGAGCCGCATGGATTCGGCAGGGTCAAAAACGCCAACATCTTCAGCGATAGCATAAAAGGCGTCAATATCGGCTTGATCGCGTTCTGCCAACCATGCCTTACAACGACTCGCAAAACGATGCTGTCCAGATTGTTCTGCCACCAAACAAACTTGCTCGAGCCACCGTTGTTCTTCAAGACTTGTCAGGTTTGCAGTTAAAACCAAAGCCGTTAATTCCTCGAGCAACACCGAAGCCGCTCGTAAATCTGGACTTGTCGCACCAAGTAAATACCGTGACCGATTTTGTTTTTGCTCGCTGGTCAGTAATCCAGCCATCACCTCTTGATACAAGGGATGCACAAACGCGTCGTCTCGCAGAATTTGTTGCGCCTCAAGCGTGCTGATCGCAGCTTCAAATTCGGTTTGTGTTAAGCCTGCCACCAAACGCCACAAGTCTTTTGGCGGGGTTTTTAAAAATGCCAACGCCTCCAGTACGGCACGACTCGCAACATCGTTACTGGCAGTCATCAGTAAATTCTCGAGCAGGGCTTCGATGGTGACCGGCATAAAACCCGTGGTTGGCGCACGCCAATTCCAAATTTTACCATCTGACCACAGTGACCCCAAACGCGTTAAAAACCGTAAAAACTCGAGACTGAAAAGCGGATTGCCCCGAGCACGCATAAAAATGTAATCAAGCGCTTCAACTGGTAACTCTGCGCCAAGCTCATTCAGCAGCAAAGCGTTCGATTCCTCTCGAGAAAGAGGCTCGAGTAAAACCTGCCCTGCTGCGAAAGGCAATTCGTGACGACTGGTCAAAATCAACCCCACTCCTTTTGTTTTTAAAACAAGGGCTTGTAAACCAGTTAGCAATTCCAAACGCCCCTGACTGGCATCATGCACATCCTCGAGATGCAAGACAAACGGTGCGAGTTCACGCAGCAACTCTGAGAACACTTTTAAGACCAGTGAATCCTCGAGCATTTCACCAGCTTCAACTCGAGCCAAGGCTTTTTCGCTGCTGGCAGATACCTTTTTCGGACGTGCCAAGTTTTTGAGCCACTGCACGGTACTGGCAGTGGCGGGAAGTGTTTGAGAACGGCATTTGAGTTCGGGCAAGAGTTGAGACAACACCCACGTTTTTCCCAAGCCTGCGCCGCCTTGCACGCACAACACCACACCCAAACGCCTAGAAACAACAGGGTTTAAACGCAGTGCCAAAGTTTTTAAAGTGTCGATTCTGATTTTCATGTTGTGACCAAAATTCTTATGACCAAGTTATGACCGAACGCCCAAGATACTTGCGACCATGAAGGAGGAGATGCCCGTGCGAATCCAATACCGACTTTGCCCACAGTGTTTTCGTGCCGTGCCAACACAATCAAAAGAACTTTACTGTGCCAACGACGGAACACGGTTACTCGAGAAATGCTTGCGGTGCAACCACAATATCACTTCGCCATATGTCCGATTTTGTGTGAATTGCGGTTTGGACTTCTCGAGATTGGCGGTACAAACAATTCCAGAAACCAGCCAATAAACACACACACAACAGCACTGTAGCTCAGACGTCACCCAAACGAATAGTGACAGTCGCTTGGGACATTTTGGGACATTGCCTCTAGGAATTGGGACAGGTCATTACCGATGATTGAATCAAAACACTTGGAATGCTCGAGATTGAACTGCACAAAAAGGAGAACGTATGAAAAATCTGTTCAGAAATGCCTTGTTGGTTGTTGGTCTGAGCGCGTTCATAACTGCTTGTGGTGATGGATTGCCATCACCCAAACCGCCCGAAGTGGTTATTCCCGCCACGACCAAAGTGCTCGACAAAACCGCTCAGGCAGCGCTCGAGACAGTACAACCCAACACGTTGACCTTTTCAGGGGTGCAAACCATGAAAGCAGGCGACGTGGTGGTCAGTGCGCCAAGCACAACAGCCCCTGATGGCTTCCTGCGTAAAGTTACAGGGGTTCGTAATGAAAATGGCAAAACCATTCTCGAGACAGCCCCAGCCACCCTGCGCGACGCCATTCAAAAAGGCAGTCTCAAAGAAACTCGAGCCTTACTTGCCAGCGATGTCGAAAGTACCAATTTAACCAAAGGCGTGACTTACAGCGCTAAAGGTAGTGGGTTACAACCAAAACTGAGTAATCCAACGTTTAGTTTTAACAAAGTTTTATTTGACCAAGATGGTAAAGACACCACCACCGACGATCAAGTGGTACTAAGTGGTTTATTGGACTTGAACACCACTGTGCGTTTTGATTGGGATATCGATTTTTTTCCACCTGATTTTGATTTTCTGGCAGAAGCCAAGTTTATTGAAACCTCAAACCTTAAATTAAAAGGCAAAGTCAGTTACGATTTTGTTAAAAAAATTCGGATTGGCGAAGTACGTTTTAAAGCCATTACTTTTTCGATTGGACCAGTACCTGTGGTGATTCGCCCCATTGTGCAACTCGATATTGGTGTGCGAGGCTCGGCGAGTGGTGCAGTGGATGTCAGTGTGACTCAGCAATTGGTGGTTACAGCAGGTGCAAAATACAACGAAGAATGGACGAACCTCAGCGATGTCAGCAACACCTTTACCGTAGACTCGAGTGATATATCGGCGGCTATTAAAGCCGAGGCGTTCGCCGATGTGACCTTGCAATTGTTGCTTTATGAAGCTGTGGGTTTATTTGTTAGACCAGAAGTTTTTGTGGCATTTGATGCCCAATTGCCACGCAAACCATTCTGGAAACTCGATGCGGGTATTGGTATTGATGTTGGTGTATCCATAGATAAATGGGGTATTGAAAAAGAGTACAGCACTCGAGTTTTTGAAAAACGTTTCCCTATAGCCCAATCGCAAAATTCTGCACCTACCGTTGATTTTAATTTATTCACAACGGCAGACCTGAACCGCCCCGTGTTTATCTCCGCCGATGGCAATGACTCTGAAGACGGCTTAAACCTAAGCTATACTTGGACTTCCAGTCTTGCCAGCAATGGTGTCTTAGGAACTGGTAAAACCATATTTATACCTTTTGGCACTACGGGTTCACGCATCATTAGCGTGATCGTAAAAGATTCTGATGGTTTAACGGCAAGTCAATCTAAAACCATCAACATCATCAATTCTGCACCATCAATTGGTGTTTCTGAACCCAACAATACCAGTGTGATTTACAAAGCTTTGAATTACACCTTGCAAGCCAGTACCACCGATGTCAACGAACCCAATAACTTCTTAGATTGCTCGAGGGTCACGTGGACAAGCAGTGTTGCCAGTGATGCTTTCCCGAAAACAGGATGCGAAATCAATGCTGTGTTCTCGAGTGTTGGCGTGCGAACAGTCACAATACTAGCAACTGATCCGCAAGGTTTGAGCAACACACAAACCGTTGATGTTAATGTCCTGCCAACACCAGCCAATCAACCACCGAACCCAGTCACGATTGACAGTCCGAAAGCAACTTTTGACCTGCCCTTAGCTCAAGGTATTGTCCAACTTGCGGGTAGTGCTTTAGATCCAGAATTGAAAGCGGTGACATTTGAGTGGTTTGCGGCAAGACAAGATGTGAATGCCAGTGGTCAAGCCATAAATGATTTTAGTCCAAGAATAAAACTGACTCCAGATGCCAAAGGTGCTGTCAATCTTTTCACAGTATTTGGGCTTGTTTGTGGCGGATACAACATCAACATTCGCATTACCTTGGTGGCTTCTGACCCAGAATTCAACACTCAACCCAGTTCGGTGACGTTGCAACATATCACGTGTTTTAACTAACTCGAGGTCAACATGAAAAAATTATTGACATGCTTTTTAGTTACACTACTAATGGCGTGCGACAACACACCAGCCGATACCACGCCGCCCACCACGCCAGACGGCTTTAAAGCCACACCAGGCAACGCAACCATCAAACTCGAGTGGACTGCCAATACCGAATCTGACCTCGAGAAGTATACCCTACACTGGGGCAGTAGTGCGGCAGAGCAAAATGCTGTAGAAACCATTGTTAGCCCCAAAACCAGTGTTGATTTAACAGGTTTAACCAACGGCACAACATACTTTTTTAAACTCGAGGCAGTCGATATTAAAGGGAACACCTCGAGCAGCACCAGCCTTAAATCTGCAATGCCAACCGCGCCAGACACCACCGCACCAACTGTAAACTCGAGCATCCCACCTATGAACACCAGCGCCGTACCACTGAATACCCAAGTTCAACTGAGTTTTTCCAAAGCCATGAACATCAGCACCTTGACCGTCTCGAGCAACAATTTAAGCTTAGGTGCAGCCACTTGGAGCGCAGGCAATACAGTCGTGAGTTTCGTCACGCCAGCTTTGCAAAACGATA
>JANLWR010000456.1:0-4793 GCA_031364625.1 Deinococcales bacterium
GTGTCGGTCACGCCGCCTTTGGTGATTAAGGCTCGAGCGACACCAGACAGCGATTTGTAATCGGCTTGCACCACCATTTTGACATTCTGATTTGAACCAACCCGCATCATTTCATCAATGTCGGATCGGGCGTTGGCTTCAAGGCTGTTATCGGCATTGATATAAACCAAAATAGTCCAGGTATTTGGTGCGGCTATCGTCTGGGCGCTGAACAGGTTGGCACTGAAGCTCGAGGTGCGCAGGGGTTCGGCGGTTAAGTTTAACGGTACATTTACACCCGCCACGGTTTCGCGCCATTTTAAGGATTCAAATTGTTGATACAGTGTTGGTTTCGCCAATACGGTTGGAAAAAGACTCAAGGCGAGCAAAGCGAGTTTCCATTTTAGACCTTTTGTCATAAAAGCTCCTGGGTTTAACGGTAAGAATCAACACAGTTTAGCTCGAGAATTGAAAATGAAACGTGTATACAAGGTTTGCTTTTGTATACCAATTGCCTTGAACAGGCTTTTTGTGCTTTATGTGCTCGAGCCTGGATTGGAGAAATTCGTGGTTTCTGATTCTGAATCATTCTTTTCAGATTCGGTTCAGCAAGCGCGTTAAGCGCTAAGGTATGACTTTGGTCCGTTACGTTTCTTTGCTAATTTTCATTGGTTCTGGGCTGCTGCCGCAACTGCCGAACTGTTTGTGTTTGATCCAAGTTTGCTTTGATTGCACTGGCAGCTTTGGCTTCACTGGCGACGATGCTCGAGCGATCAATCAATAACCCACCAGACGGCGCATCATTTGCGCTCGAGCCACCCCTTGCAAACCTCGAGTCGGAATAGGTTTTTGGTATCTTGAAGCCATGACAACAACTCCAGCCCCTTTGGCAAACGTGCGAATTGCCGACTTTAGCCGCGTTCTAACAGGTCCTTTCGCCACCCAAACCCTCGGCGACATGGGTGCGGATGTCATCAAAATCGAACCACCAACTGGCGATGACACCAGGGCGTGGGGTCCCCCTTGGGTTGGCACAGAAGCCACCTATTTTATCAGCACCAACCGCAACAAACGCAGTATTGCCCTCGACTTAAAAACTGAATCTGGATTACGGATCGCCAAAAAAATCATTGCCAGTTCGGATGTGTTGGTCGAAAATTTTCGACCAGGAACAATGGCAAAACTTGGGCTAGACCCTAAACAATTGATGCTCGAGCAACCCAGGTTGATTGTTTGCAGCATTTCCGGATTTGGCTCGACTGGTCCACTTGCCAGTTGGGCGGGTTACGACGTGATCGCCCAAGGCATGAGCGGCTTTATGGCGTATACAGGTGAAGCTGGCGGCGTACCAACCAAAGCGGGTGTGGCGGTCGCCGATATTTTTGCGGGTTCGCTCGCCACCCAAGCCATTTTGGCGGCGCTGTTCGAGCGCGAAAAAACGGGTCTTGGCAGACGCATCGAAGTCAATCTGCTCGAAGCCATGATTGCGCTCGGAACATACCAAGTCTCGAGGTATCTCGGGGCGTTTGAAGATGCCGAACGACTTGGTAACGAACACCGCAGCATCGTGCCTTACGGAACGTTTGCCACCAAAGACGGTTTTGTCAATATTGCCGGCGGCAACGACGCGCTGTTCATCAAACTTTGCAATGCGCTCGAGGCTTCAGACTTGCTCGACCCACGGTTCTCGAGCAATGCGGCACGGGTTGAACTTCGCACCCAAGTAACGTCGTTGCTTGAGCAACATCTCAAACGGTATACCTCGAGCGAGGTTGTTGCAAAATTGCAGGCGGCTGGTGTGCCTTGCGGTCCAATTTGGAGTGTGAGCGAGGTCATGGAGAGCGAATTTGTGCAAGCCAGGGGTGTCACCACCCAACTCGAGCATCCAGAACTTGGCATGGTGAAGCTGACCACACCGCCGTTTGAATTTGACGGGCAAAGGCTGGCGGTGCGCAATCCACCGCCAACCCTGAATCAGCACGAACAGGAAATTCTCAAGGAACTCGAGTTGAAAAACTGGTAGGGTGCGCTTCTTTTTGATGCCAAAACGCACCTGACGGGCGGCATCGTTTGAACATAAAATGCACCTTCTTCTTGGTCCCAAAACGCACCTTCTTGCCTTTAAAGCAGCACCTGTCTTGACCATAAAACGCACCTTCTTGACCATAAAACGCACCTTCTTGATCCCAAAACGCACCTTCGGGCGGGATCGCTTCTTGACCATAAAATGCACCTAACGGGCATGGTCGCTAACGGGCTTGGGCGCTAACGGGCGGAATCGCTCACAGGCATGGTCGCCTCCCTCGCGCACCGTTTTTATGTGGTGCGCCGTGAGCACCAATGCAATGCGGTAAACCGTGCGCACGGCGCACCCTACAAATTATTTGAATAAATTTAAGCGGGCAACCACAACCAGGCATTGCTTGGAATCTCGAGTGCCACTTTCTGCCCCCTGGCAAAAACCTGATCGTTTTCGACCCGAGCGACCCAAGTGTCACCGCCAACTTTTAAAATCACTTGCTGATCTGCGCCCAAGTACGTGACCAGTTCAATCACACCCGAAACAGTTGCGCTTTGACCAGGCTCGAGCGGCTTGAGTTCGATCACTTCAGGTCGAACGCCAAGCCGCCCAGTTTTATTCTCGAGATTCGGAACACTTACCACCTGCCCACTGACCCTAAAACTCGAGTTTCCCAGCGCCTCGGCGGGCATCAGGTTCATCGCGCCGACAAATGCCGCCACGAACGGACTGGCGGGTGTGGCGTACAGGTCCCTGGGTGTGCCTAGCTGCTCGATGCGACCTTGGTTCATGACGACAACACGGTCAGACATGCTCATGGCTTCTTCCTGGTCGTGGGTCACCAACAGCGTGGTAATGCCCAAATCGAGTTGCAAACGCCGCAACTCGGTGCGCAACTCGGCACGAATTTTGGCGTCCAGTGCCGAAAGTGGCTCGTCGAGCAGCAAAACCCGAGGATTGGGCGCGAGCGCTCGAGCCAGCGCCACACGTTGACGTTGCCCACCCGAAAGCGTCAAAACACTGCGCCGATCAAAACCGTGCAAGCCAACAACCTCGAGTAATTCTGAGACTCGAGCGTTCAGTTTGGAAGCCTCCCAACCCGCCACGCGCAAACCGAAAGCAATGTTGCCAGCCACGCTGAGATTGGGAAACAGCGCATAACTTTGAAAGACCATGCCGACACGTCGTTGTTCGGCAGGTACTTTGGTCACATCTTGATCGCCAATGAAAACACGTCCAGAATCAGGAATTTCAAAACCCGCTACCGCACGAAGCGTGGTGGTTTTGCCGCAACCACTTGGACCAAGCAAACTGACCATCTCGCCAGGTTTGACCTCGAGCGAGACGTTATCGACGGCGGCTTTACCGTTATAGGTTTTGTTGATGTTCTCGAGTTTGATGTTGACGCTCGAGATTTTGTTTGAGTTCGTCATGCGACTGTCACCGCGTCTTTCAGGTTATCACTGCTGCGTAATCCCAGCGCAAAACTGCCCAACCCCCAAGCGATAATAAATGCCAAAACGCTGATGGCGGCGCTTTTATGACCATCTTGAGAGTTGGTCAGGTACTGGTAATAGGGGAGGGTTTCCCAACTCGAGCCGACCAGCAATTGCGCCAACGAAAATTCTCCAAACGCGGCAGACAAGGCAAGAACGCCGCCCGAGAGCACTCCCGGCAGAACGGTTGGAAAAATCACCCAAGCCAGAATTTGCAAATCACTCGCGCCCAGACTGCGTGCGGCTTCGGCAAGTTGACGCACGTCGGCGCTCTCAAACGCATTTGCCACGGCACGGTAGGCGTAAGGCATGACCACGACCGTCACGGCAGGAATCAGTAGCCAAGGTGTGCCAGAAATGGCTAGAGGCGGCGTCGAAAAAATCTTGATTAGCCCCACCGCCATAATCACCCCAGGAAACACGAATGGCCACAACGAAAAAAACTCGAGGGCGCTCGAGAGTTTGGGCGCGTACAAGGTAATGGCAAACAGGGTTGGCACCAGAAAAAAGATTGAGAGCGCCACCGCCGAAAACGCCAGAATCAATGACCGTCCACCGTCCGCCCAAAACGTTGGATCACCAAAAAGATGCCCCCAAGCCTCGAGCGAGAAGGCTTTGGGCACAAGCTCAGTCCAGGAACTCGAGAGGCTGTACACCAGCGTCATCAAGATTGGCAGCAGCAGATATGCCAGCAGCAAACCAATAATCCCACGGCGCAAAAAGGTCATTTTGCCCCCTCGAGCCTAGCCGCCCAGCGCCGCGAGACACGGTAAAGCACCAAGCTCAGCAACAACGTGACCGCCATCATCACGCTGAGTGCTGCGGCAGCGCCAGGGTCATAACCGACCTGCCCAGACACCTGAAAGCCAATTTGGGTCGGCAACAAATTAATCGAGCCTTGCGAAAGTGCATACACCGTTGCATACGCTCCAAATGAGTTGGCGAACAACAAAATCATTGAACCCAACAGCGTCGGCAGCAAGACTGGAATGCCAACTTTAAACCAGAACCCCAGTGAACTCGAGCCTAAACCCCGTGCCGCCTCGAGCCATTCACGCTGAATGGCGTTGAAGGCTGGCAGCATTAAAACCGTCATGAGGGGCCACTGGAAATACAAGTACACCCAGTGAAGATTTCTTTTGCTGTACAAATCAATGGCTTCAATACCCAAGCCATTCAGAATCAAATTCACGATGCCACTCGAACCCAGAATCACCACGAACGCGAACGCCAATGGCACGCCCGCAAAATTCGCGGCGACGCCAGAAATTGCTGTGACAAACCGTTTCAGGTTCACG
>JANLWR010000479.1:0-1713 GCA_031364625.1 Deinococcales bacterium
CGCGATCTGCTTCAGAAAATCGGCAACGATTCGACGTGAAGTTTGACCACCACGACGCAAAACCGCATATTTTCCAAACGCAACACCTGCCGCGTCCCATACGAAATGAGGAATTTCCCAGATCACACTGACTTCTTGCGCTACAAGCCATTGTTCTATTGAAATCCAAGAAGTTGAAGCATGAAGCTCTGCCCTGACGATTGGACAGATGCAAAACGCCTCTGTCGCATGGTTTTTGAGTGCCTGTTGCGCTCGAAGGTGATTTGAATCTTTTCTATCCAATGCGCTTTGAACAAAGTTGGTGTCCATTGAAATCACAAGTCATCGCCCCAACGATTCTCACGAACTGCCTTCACTGCATCTCCATTGTTTTCGGCTTGCAAACCACTAAAGTCGTACTGATCGAGAATTCTATTCAACACTTCTATAGGATCAGGACGTTTAATCCGCAATTCAATCACATTGTCTTGCTCGAGTTTAAATTCTATTTTTTGCCCAGGTCGCAATCCCAAAGCGTCCCTGATTTGGGCAGGAATTGTAATTTGATGCTTGGGGCTGATCGTACCCTCAATAATTTTCGTTTGTTGAGTCATGGTGCTTTTAATATAGCACAAAGCGAGTACCGCAAAGTGTAATGCACAAAGGATATTTTTACTTCTCGAGCCACAAAAAAAGGGAGAAGACAAAAGCCTTCTCCCTTTTCGAGGAACTGTTATTACTTCATCATCATGCCCGCTTTTTTGCCACTTGCTTTCTCCCAAATACTCCAGTTGACCGCACCCTTGTCGGGATCGGACTTCAGGATGCCCTGGTCGCGCAGAATCTTGATGTTGGCTTTGAGCACTTCAGGGTCAAGATAACCGGCGTAACCTTTGAGGGTCGGTCCTGCCATGTACAACTTGGTGATTTCTGCCATCTGCCAGGTCTGATGACCTCGAGCGTCGATGCTGCCCGAACCTTTACAGGTGTTGCCGCACTTGGCGAGCACAATGTCCACTGCAGCGCCTTGGTTGCGAACTGCCCAATTCCAGCCCTTGATGCTGGCTTTCAGGAGCTTCGCGGCAATGTCAGCGCCTTTCATGCCCGAACCCTTGAAGTTCTTGTCGTCAAGCACTTTTTGCGGCGCGAACATCAAATCCTCGAGCAAATTGATGCCGTTGTCGGCAAGTTTCATGACGTTCAGTTTGCCGAGCGGATAACCCAACCCAATGATTTGATTGACTTCGTTGTAGGTCATGGCGGACACCGCGTCCACCTTGTCTGGGAAGACAATCGCAGGATCAAACGGGAAGGTCACAGCCGTCACATCAGGGCTGGCAACGCTGGCGTCAAGGCTGCTGGTCAAACCTGCGGTCTTGAGGAGTGCAATGACTGGATATTCATTGCCGCCGGGCCAGACCCCAACTTTTTTGCCTTTTAAGTCAGCCACCGTGTTGATGTTGGAATCTTTGAGCGACACAAGGGTAAAGCCTGATTTTTGGAACATTTGACCGATGTGAACGATCTTCTGACCCTTTTCGCGGTTGACCAAGAAATCGGTAATCCAGGTCGTACCAAAGTCGGCTGCGCCTGACACCACGGCTTGCACTGGGTTCGCATCGCCGGACGGGATCAATGTGACATCCAAACCCTCATCTTTGAAGTAACCCCGCGAGACAGCCGCGAAATACCCAGCGAATTGGGCTTGAGGAAACCACTTCAGTTGCAATTTCA
>JANLWR010000499.1:0-13395 GCA_031364625.1 Deinococcales bacterium
TCCATGATATTTCCTTGACAATTGCGCCTCATGCTGGGGTTGTGAAAGCCACCATGCCGCGACCACGCCAGGGAAACAGCTCAAGGGCTGATGCCAGGTTTCAGAATGTCATTGTTGCCCTTGCCAGCATCGTGCTCATGACCGCTTTGGCGTACTCGGTGGTGCTGCTCTTGAACGGCGCGTCGGCGTTTGGGCGCGAGGGTCTAGGATTTGTCTTCGGCAGCAACTGGGACCCCGCCAACGGGCATTTTCAAGCCTTCCCATTTATTGCGGGTACTTTTTTTACCGCCATCGGTGCGCTGGTGATTGCCGTGCCGCTGGCGCTGGCTGCCAGTTTGTTCATTGCCGAGTACGCCCCAGACTGGCTGGCAAATCCAGTCGCTTACCTGATCGAACTGCTCGCCGCGATTCCCAGCGTGGTTTACGGATTGTGGGGCATTTTTGTGCTGATTCCCGCCACGCTGGGGTTTCAAAAATGGCTCGCCTCGAGTTTTGGCTGGCCGTCTCCGATAGGACCCGGCTTGTTCAGCGCGATGGTGCTCTTGGCGGTCATGATCATTCCGTTTATTGCCGCCATCTCGAGGGACGTGATTAAACTTGTGCCCAACGATCAGCGCGAGGCGGCGTTCGCGCTTGGGGCAACCAAATGGGAAGTGGTGCGCTACGCGGTGCTGCCTTACGCTCGGGCGGGCATTCTGGGCGGTGTGATTCTGGGCTTGGGTCGCGCCATCGGCGAAACCCTGGCAGTCACGATGGTGATTGGCAACGCCAACCGCTTCCCCGACAACCTGTTCTCCCCGACCGCCACCATGAGTTCGATCATCGCCTCTAACTTTGGTGAAGCCAGCAGTCCAGAGTTTGTCTCGAGTTTGATCGGTATTGGTTTTGTCTTGTTGGTGGTGTCATTGGTTGTGAATTTCTTGGCACGAATTGTGATTGCAAAACTCACGCCGCAAGGGACGGTCTAAACATGGTGACTCGAGCCGACAGTGCGAACATGCAGGTGGGAATTTCCAAAACCCTCAGCCCTGCCAGACGCGCCCAGAACACGGCGGCAATGGTTTTAATTGGTTTGGGAACATTGATTGTGCTCTTGCCACTTTTTTTGATTTTAAAAGATTTGTTCATCAAAGGATTCTCGAGCCTGAACCTGCAATTTTTTACGCAGTCCCAATCCGAAATCACGTTTTTGGGCAGTGGCGGCGGTTTTTTAAACGCCATTGTCGGTTCGGTCATGATGCTGGCGGTCGCCTTGGTGATCGGTGTGATTGTTGGCATTGGCACTGCAATCTTTCTGACCGAATACCGCGAGCATAAGCTTGTGCCGAGCGTGCGTTTGATGGGCGATGTTCTGACCGGAATGCCCGCCATCGTGGTCGGTCTGGTCGTGTACGGACTGGTGGTGCGCGGTTTGGGTTTTGGTTACAGCGGTATCGCGGGTGGTTTGAGTTTGGGTTTAATCATGATTCCGGTGATCGTTCGCGCCACCGAGGAAGTTTTAAAACTTGTGCCGCAAACCTTGCGCGAGGCTGGCTTGGCACTCGGTTTGCCGCGTTGGAAAGTCATCATGAGCATTGTCTTGCCCACCGCCCGTTCGGGCATCATTACGGGCGTGATTCTGGCAGTCGCCAGGGTTTCGGGCGAAGCCGCACCACTGATTTTTACGGCGTTCGGCAACTCATTCTTGACTTGGGACCCAACCCAAAAAATGTCAGGCTTGCCGCTCGCCGTGTACCGCAGCGCCTTCGAGCCGAGCGAAGCCGCCGTGGCTCGAGCTTGGTCTGGGGCGCTGGTGTTGGTGCTGGCAATTTTGGTGGCAAGTCTGGTGGCGCGTTTTGCCGCCAGAAAACGATAACAATAAATCTCGAGGAGAACCATGAACACTGACCGTCCAATCAGATTACAAACCGAGAACGTCGGGGTTTTTTACGGCAGCAAAGACGCTGTACGCAACGTCAACGTGTCCTTTCGCTCCAACACCGTCAATGCCCTGATCGGACCGAGCGGTTGCGGTAAAACCACCTTCTTGCGTGCCATCAACCGAATGCACGAACTGACACCCAACACCAGGGTCACGGGCAAGATTTTACTCGACGGACAAGACGTTTACGGCAGCGACGTTGACCCCGTGGACGTGCGCCGCCGAATCGGAATGGTCTTTCAAAAACCCAACCCGTTCCCAACCATGAGCATTTACGATAATGTTGTGGCTGGCTTGCGTCTTGCAGGGGAAAAGAACAAAGTCAAACTCGATCAAACCGTCGAACGCAGCCTGCGCGGCGCGGCACTCTGGGATGAAGTCAAAGACCGCCTGAGAGCCGTCGGCTCGAGCCTCTCGGGCGGTCAACAACAGCGCCTTTGCATCGCCAGGGCACTCGCGGTCGAACCCGAGATTTTACTGATGGACGAACCCACCAGCGCCCTCGACCCGCAAAGCACCCAACGCATTGAAGACCTGATGGAAAGCCTGAAGCAACAAACCACCATCATCATCGTGACGCACAACATGCAGCAGGCATCTCGAGTTTCGGACACCACCAGTTTCTTTCTGGTCGGTGATTTGGTCGAGCACGGGGCTACCGAAGCCGTGTTTCAAACGCCCAAAGACGAACGCACCGAGGCGTACATTACAGGGCGGTTTGGTTAAGGCAGAGCGCAAACTCGAGTCAAAGATTCATTTCGTGCTTCTGACCTGAGTTGGTAGGGTGCGCCGTGCGCACCACAGTCAATCACGGCGCACCCTAAAGTTTTCTGTTGCTCGAGTTTCAAAGTTTTGGTGTGCGTCTGGCTTTGGTCAGTTGCTCGAAGGCATACGCGGCACGAATCAGGGTCGGTTCGCTCCAGGCTGTTCCCATAAACGTAATGCCCACAGGACTGCCGTCACTCGAGTAACCTGCGGGCACACAAACGCTCGGATAACCCGCTTTCGCGCCAATTTGAGCGCCAAAATACATCGGCATGACCAGCGCCTCGAGTTTGTGTTTTTTGAGGGTCGCGTCGATACCGCGCTGTCTCGAGAGTCGCAAATCTTCGGCACGGGTATATTTGTAAAAATCCGAGTTTGTGCCGCCCGTGCTTTGCGCCGCCAATAGCAAGGTTTGTCCGTAGCGCAGCATTTTCTTGTGATTCTGTTCGTTGTAACGAATCAACTCGAGCAAACTGCCTGGAAATTCGGGTGCGAGGGTTCGCAAGTATTTGTTCAGGTCGCGTTTGAATTCGTAGAGCAAAACGGTGTAACCAAGGTCAGCCACGGCTTGGGCGCTGTCAATTTCGGCTTCGACCAAAACCGCGCCGCCATCTTGCAGTGCGATCAAAGCAGCCTCAAGAATTGGCTTTTGCTCCTCTTTGACGTGCTGCCAGAAATAGGCTCGAGGCACGCCCAAACGCATTCCGTGTAAACCATCTTTCTTTAAGAACACCGTGTAATCGCTTAAACTTTTTGCGCCTCTTGTAGCAAAATCTCGAGCGTCAAAACCTGTCATCGCCCCCAGCAGAATCGCGGCATCTTCAACCGTTCTTGCCATTGGTCCCGCCGTGTCCTGACTGGCAGCAATTGGAATAATCCCGCGCCTCGAAATCAAACCGACCGTGGGTTTGATGCCGACCACCGAATTGTTGTTGGCGGGGCTGAGAATCGAACCCGAAGTCTCAGTGCCGACCGCCACCGCGCACAAATCCGCCGCGACCGCCACTCCAGAACCGCTGCTCGAGCCGCCCGTGTCAAAGCTTTTGTCATAAGGATTTAAGACCTGCCCACCCTTTGAGCTGTAACCGTTGGGCATGTTCGTGCTGATAAAATTCGCCCATTCGGTCATGTTGGTTTTGCCTAAAATAATTGCGCCCGCCGCTCGGAGTTTGGCGACCAACGCCGCGTCTTCGCTGGCTCGAGCGTGTTGCAGTGCCAAGCTGCCAGCGCTGGTATGAAGTTTGTCGGCGGTGTTGATGTTGTCCTTTAAAAGAATTGGAATGCCGTGCAGTGCCCCTCGAGAGATGCCAGAAGCCCGCTCAATATCAAGTTTTTGAGCTATTTTGAGTGCGTCAGGATTAACTTCGAGCACGCTGTTCAACGCATTTTTGTCGATACTCGAGATTCGCATCTGATAATGCTTGACCAGCTCAAAGCTCGAGATGCGTTTTGCAGACATCAGGGTTTGCAATTGCGCAATGCTTGCCTCGTTTGGAATCAGTTTTTTTGTTGCCATGCTCGAAATTCTATTTCATTTAGAAGTGCAACAGACAAGCCTCGAACCTCTAGCGCATCAATTACCTTTGACTGGGTTTAAACTTGACCTCGAGATTAAAAGTGCTATCATCACACGTGCTTGACTCATTTTCAGAAAAATCCCATCAGAAACTTTTTAATCCAGACGCGCCACCATCACTGCGCGAACGCCAAAAATCACGTCGCAAAAACCGAATTTACACGGTAGCAATTCAACTCTTCAAAGAACGCGGTTTTGACAAAACCACCGCCACCGACATTGCCAAAGCCGCACACGTCTCGAGGGGCACATTTTTTAATTATTATCCGTACAAAGAAGCCGTACTGCTCGATTACGGTGCCAGCATCGTGGCTGGCGTGCGCGAACGGGTCGAGGAACGTAAAACCTTGGGGCGCAGCCCGCTCGAGATTCTCGAGGGTTTATGGCGCGACCTTGCCGAAGTGGCGGGTTCTGAGCGGACTTTAATTCCGCCGTTAACCTATGAACTGATCAATCCTGACCCGGTTCGGGCGCACACCGCCTACGAAGCCATGCCGCTCGCCAAAATCATTGAGGCGTTGCTGCGCGAGATTCCGAGCATTCGCAAAGATTTGTCCAGCGAGCGAATTGCCGCCACGATGGCGTACACGTTTTTGATGACCGCGCTGCGTTGGAGCGCCTTCATGAGCGAAAGCCCAGTGCAAGAAGAGTTGCACAAAGCCTTCAAAATTTTAACCGAAGGTGTCTTCGAGCGTTAAAGCAAACAACTTAAATTCTGAAACTCGAGAAATCAACAGGTTCTCGGGTTTTTTTGATGAATGGTTCGTTTGGCGGGTGTCAAGGGCGTGAACCAATGAAAGCCTGTTGGCTCGAGTTTGAAAGCAACATCGTTGAACCAAACAACATCTCGAGTTAGACTTTGATTATGTTCTGGCGTCGTAAACCCGCAGATACCAAACCGCAGTACCTCAAAGCCGACGGCACGCTGGCGTACCGTGTGCGGGTCAAAACCGCCAAACGCGGCGAGGTAGTCGAGATTCGGTTTACCAAATCTGGCGATGTCAGTTCCCAGGAGGGCGGCGGGTTTTTTGTCCGCAAACACATCGTTGGACCGAACACCTTTGACCGTGCGACGCTCGAGATTACTTTTAGCGCAAATTACGGCAACCCAAGTTTTAACGTCGAAGGTGGCGAGGTCGTTCCCGTTTCGGAATGGGTCGATTAAAGCCTAAAGCCGTACTTTAAAAGCCTCTGCTCGAGTTCACTATCTTTGGCGGCTCGAGCGCCGAATCTGGACACGACCCAACCCGCCACCTGCGCGGCGAGTTCGGCGGCGGCAAGCGCGTTTTTGGATTGCAGGTAATGCCCCAAAAAAGCGCCGCAAAACGCGTCACCTGCGCCCGTGGCATCGACGGCGGTGTCGGTGGTGGCGGCAACTTGAAACGAGTTGTGTCCCTCGGCAATCAACGCGCCGTTCTTATCGAGTTTTAAGACGATCATGGTTTGGGGGTAGAGGTGTTGCAACGCCTCGAGCACCTCGGTTGGGGTTTTTGCGCCGGTCATGGCGCGTCCCTCCTCGAGGTTGGGGAACAGAAAATCGACGCTCATTTCGCGGGTGGTGCGTCTGAATTCCTCTCGTCCGATTTCACGAATCATTTGGTAACTGCCAGGGTCAAAACTGACGCTCGCACCCGCCTCGGTGGCAAGCTTGGCGGCTTGTAGGGCAGCTTGGCGCGGCGGGTCGGTGAAGACACTCCAGGCGGTGATGTGAACGTGACTCGAGGCTTGAATGGCTTCAACGGGTAACTCTGAAGGCTCGAGCAAGAAATCTGCACCCTGGGAGGTAATCATGCTGCGTTGCCCGCTCGAGTCGATCAAGACCAGAATCACACCGGTCGGGCTGGAATCCGTCCAGACCACGTGCGACGCCACACCTTCGGCGATGAGGTCTTGCACGGCGAATTCGCCAAAACGGTCCCGTCCGACTTTCCCCAAAAAACCTGTGGGCATTCCGACCCGAGCCGCCCAAACCGCCACGTTGGCGCTCGAGCCTCCTGGCGCGAGTTGCACGCGTCCTGTGGTGTCGCCGCCGGGCAAAATAATCTGGTCGGGTTTGGTCAGCACGTCCCAGGCGAGGTCGCCTACGGCAAGCATGGGGCGGGTGGTGGGGTTAAAATTCACAGTGCCGCAGATCATAACAAACGCCGCCATCTTTACCAAAAACCCAAGCTCGAGCAAGCCAAGATTTTTTCGGTCACAGCACTGTCATAAATTGTTCAGTTGAAGTGTGAAATGATGGTCAACAGTAACTTACCAAGGCGGTAGGCTTGGCGTGTCACAATGAAAAAAAATCAACCCGCAGCTTGGGTTGGCTTAAAGGGGTTTCTCGAGTGTCGGTGGCGGAGTCAGAACGTTATCAATTCGTTAAAGACTTGGGTTCGGGCGCGATGGGTCGCGTCAGCCTTGCGCTTGACCGGGTGTCGGGCGAATTGGTGGCAATCAAACGTCTTCATGAGGTCGTGGCGTTGCAGGGCGGTGCGCGGCTGCGGCGCGAGTTTCGGGCGCTCGAGCGCATAGAGCATCCGAATGTCTTGAAAGTGCTGGGTTTTGGCGATGATCGCGGTCTGCCTTTTCTGGTCATGGAGTACGTGCGTGGCACGGATTTATCCGATTGGCTCGAGCAAAAACCCAAACTTGCGGATATCGTACGGGTGTTCGCTGGGGTTGCCAGTGCATTGTCGGCGGTTCATGCACAGGGGATTGTGCACCGCGATTTAAAACCCGAGAACATTCGGGTCACGGCAGCGGGTGAAGCCAAATTGATGGATTTTGGTTTGGCGAAGTCCTTGCAGGGTTCTGTCGCACTGACCAAGGCGGGGGCAGTGGTCGGCACGGTCTTGTACATGGCTCCAGAGCAATGTCGGGGTGCGCAACTCGATTACCGTGCGGATTTGTACGCTCTGGGTGCGGTTTTGTACAGTGCCCTGACGGGGCGTCCACCGTTTGTTGGTGATGGTCTGGCGCAGGTGGTCATGCAGCACATCTCGCAAGCTCCCGTCACGCCGCGTCAGTTCAATCCAGGCATTCCAGGCAAGCTCGAGGCACTGATTTTGTTGATGCTCGAGAAAAATCCGCTTGATCGTCCCCAGAGTGCGTTGGCGGTGCGTGAAGCCTTGCTGGGGATTCTGGAAACACCTGCCAGCGATCTTGCCGCCTCGAGTTCTGAGACGGCACGGGCGGATGCCTTGCTGGTCGCGCCGTTAATCGGGCGCGATCTCGAGTTGGGATCGTTGCTACCCCTGCTCGAGCATCCACCTGAGACGGGTGTGGTGGCAATCACGGGCGATGTCGGTTCGGGCAAGACGCGACTGCTACGGGCTTTTTCTGAACGTGCCCGAAGCGTCGGCATTCGGGTGGCGGTGGGTGAAGCCATCGAACATGACCCAACGCCGTTCGGGGCGGTGTCACGCTTGATTTTGGATGTTCAGCGCAACAACAAAGGCGTTCTTGAAGCACTGCCCGAGCCTGCCAGGGCAGAACTGGCTCGAATCGCGCCAACGTTGGGCGAAGTGCCAGCCCCAGACTCGAGCTTGCCTGCCGATGTGGCAAGGTTGCGGCTGTTCGAGGCGTTCACGAAGTTGCTCGAGTTGGTTTGCAGCGTGACGCCTGTGGTGTTCGAGAATTTGCATTGGGCAGACACCAGCACCCTGGAATTGTTGGCTCATGCGACCCGCAGCACCGAAAATTCGCGTGTACTCATCAGTTACCGCGTCGAAGATTTACCCGAAGACGCCAGCGTGCCCAAAGGCTTAAAACCAAAACGCACCATCAATTTACAAGCTTTGCCAGACAGCGCCATGCAAGAATTACTGGTCGCCTGGCTGGATTCCAGCATCGACCCGACCTTGGTCAATGAGCTGGTCTTGCACGCGGCTGGCAATCCCTGGGTGCTCGAGGAACGCTTGAAAGCCATGCTCGAGGCTGGGGCGGTCTTTCGGCGCGGCGGCATGTACGAATGGAATCGCAGCTTGCTGGGCTTGCCGAGCGGTCTAAACGAACTGCTGGCGCACCGTTTGGCGGCACTGCCAGCCAACGCCCTCGAGTTTGCGCGGGCGGGCAGTGTGCTCGGTCGGGCTTGGATGTTTGATGATGCAAGAGGCTTGCTGGGCTGGGACGATGACGCCGCTTTGGATGCGCTCGAGGCGTTGGTACGGGCAAGACTGGTTTCAGAAATTCCAGGCTCGAACGGTGAAGGTTTTCGCTTCAGACATCCGCTGTACACCGACATTTTGACCAGCAGCATCATGAGCTTAAAACGCCGCAAAATGCACGCCAAAGCAGCAACCCTGCTCGAGGGTCGGGCGGCAGCCATCGAACTGTGCCTTCATTACCTGGAGGCAAACGCCTTTGAAAAGGCGCTCGAGAAAGGTTTTGAGGCTGGTTTGTTGGCGCAAAACACCTTCGCTTACCCGCAAGCCGAACGCGCCTACCGTTTGGCGCTCGAGGCAAGCGAACACCTCGAGATGCCGAATTTAATGGTTTTAAAAGTTCAACATCAACTTGCCGAAGTGCTCTCGATTGGCGGGCGCAACAATGAGGCGATCAAACTCTGGGAAGCTGTGATCGAGCACGCAGCCTCACTCGAGGAAGGCGCGGAGGTTTTGGCGCAAGCCAAAGTCTCACTGGTCAAAGTGTTAAGGTTTACAACCACCTCGGAGCACAGCCTCGAGTTGCTGGGCGAACCGGTCGCCGATACACCCTTTTTTGAGGAATTGTGCGCCGAATTGGCGGCAGTCTACATCCGCACCGGAAAATGGCAGCAAGCCAGAATGTACGCGATTCGGGCGCTGAAAGCCGCCCGCAAAACGGGCAAACTCGAGACTGAAGCGCTTGCCTTAAGGCATTTGGCATGGATGGAAAGCAACCACCACAAAAAACGCTTTTCTCAGGTCGATAAACTGATGGCGCTGTCCATCACCAAAGCCGAGGCGTCGGGCAACAACCACGTGCTTGGCTCAATTTGGGTGGATCGCGGCACGCTGTACAACCGCGAGGAACGTTTCGACGACGCCACCCGAGCCTTCGAGCAAGCCTCGAGTTACATTCAAAAAACCGCCAACATCAAACTCCAAGCCACGATTGCGGTTAATTTGGCAATCTCGCTCGAGAATCAAGATGAATTTGAGGAGGCGTGCCAGAGCCTCGAACCCGCAATTTTGCTGGCAAAACGGGCTGGTTACACCATGATCGAACGCCCTGCAACCTTCAATTTGGGCATGTACAAGTACGCCCTGGGAAAGTTTGACGAGGCACTGGCGATCTTTAAACAACTGCAAGAAATCACCAATGACACCGCCTTTGAACGCGCCCGTTTTTTTGAGACGCACATCATGCTCGAGCGCGGCGACGGTTTTATCATGCAACTACCCGAGATCAAAAACCCCGAAGATCAAGACATGCTGCACTTACTCGAGGTTGAACACGCCCTCAGTTTTGGCAATTACGCCACCGCCTTAGAGCTGACCCGCCAACCCAACCTCGAGTACGCCTGGTTTTGGGCGCTGGCAAAACTTCATGCCACCTGGCGGCTCGGGTTAGGCACCAACGCGGCGCGGCTCGAGTTTCAAAATGCTCCAACGCCAAGCCTCAAATCGAGTTTGCACCAAAATTACTCGAGGTTTGTCAACCAGGTTTTTTCCAAAGACATTGCCGACAAAAGCCTTAAACTACAAGCCGAAGCGTTATTTCAAAGTTTAATCGGTATTTTTGCTCGAGATGTCGCCCTTTCAATCCACGATTAATTCCCAAAAAAGCACCTCTGGGAGCGCCTATTTTGCTTGTACACTTTTAATTTTTTTGGAAAGGCTATAATTTAAACAGGAGGTTTGTCGTGAAAAAATACTTGTTGATTTCCGCACTGGGGCTGTCGGTGATCCTGTCATCGTGTGGCTGGATTCTGAAAGGCACGAAAATTGACCTACCAGGTGAAAATCCCGTCGGTTTGAATGGTAAATCTATCGATGTTGGCTCGAGCGGCGCGGGTCGCCCAGAACTGATGTCCAACCGCGTTGCGAAAGCCTTCAATGCCGCCATCACCGATGCAACTTTTGAAGACACACCAAACATCTCAACCGAACTGAACAAGTACGGCATCAGCGTCGGTGGTTTAACCGCTTGGGGCGCGTGCCTTAAATTCTCTGGCACTGCCGTTCTGAAAAACAACACTGCCGCCGTTCCAACCGCAATTACTTTAAGCGACGTGTCTGCCGAATTGACTTTAAAAGACCCCGTTCAAACCGCAGGGCTTGCCTTCACCCTCAAAACCGATCCCGCCAATGCCAGCGTGACCTTAAACAACACTGCCAGCACGAACAATTACAGCTTTGACCCTACCAAACTTGTGCTGTGCGCGAGGCTCGAGACGGCAAGCCTAACTCAACTGGTCACCATTCTCGAGTCTGGTGGAACAAACACGGTTTCTGGCACGCTGAAGTATAGCCTCGATGGCATCAGTGGCTTAACCATAGGCAGCACCTTGACCCTGACTTTTGGGACTGGAAACTCGTACATCATTTTGTAAAGTTAGAAACATCAAGCCCTCGATTACATTCACTCGAGGGCTTTTTTGTTTCTAACGCCATGTCTGCTACAATCCTCGAGCCATGACCGAAGTTTTCTCAAAACCAGATTTTCACCGCAGCCGACTCGAGACGGGTCGTGCCGTACTCGCACCAATGGCAGGTTTTTCGGACGCGCCGTTTCGCTTGCTTTGCCGCGAATTTGGCGCTGCCTGGGCGGTGACCGAAATGGTTTCGAGCATCGGTGTTTTAATGAATGGTAAAAAAAGTTTTGAAATTGGCGAGCCGTACCCCAATGAACCCGATCTGGTAATTCAAGTTTTCGGTGCCGACCCACAAATGGTCGGTGAAGCCAGCGCGAAGTTATACGAGGAATTCAAACCCGCCGCAATTGATGTCAACATGGGTTGCCCCGTGCCCAAAGTCGTCAAAAACGGTGGCGGCGCGTGCCTGCTGCAAAACCCTGACGCCGCCCAAGCCATCATCTCGAGCATGAGCCGCTCTGTGCCGATTCCGGTCAGCGCGAAAATTCGTTTGGGTTGGGATAAATTCAACGCCATCGAAGTTGCTCAGGCGCTCGAGGCGGGCGGCGCGAACTGCCTCGCGCTGCACGGACGCACCCGTTCGCAAGCCTATACGGGTTTTGCCGACTGGGACAAAATTCAAGCCGTTCAAGAAGCGATTCACATTCCACTGGTCGGCAGTGGCGATGTCGTGACCGCGCAACAATTTAATGAACGCAAAGCTCGAGCCAGTGGCGTGATGATCGGACGCGGCGCAATCGGACGCCCCTGGATTTTCAGCGAGGTTTTGGGTGGCGCTACCCTCGAGATTCCTGACATTGTGCGCCTGGCGTACCGTCATGCGCTTTTAAACGTTGCCTGGTACGGCGAGTTAAACGGAATGCGTCAAATTCGTGGACCGCTCGGCGCGTACTTCAAAGGCTTTCCTGGTGCCAGTCAGGTTCGCGCTCGAGCCGTGCAAGTCAGTAGCTTGGAGGGTTTGAGAATCTTGTTTGCCGAATTGTTCCCAGAGGTTTCGCTGGCGGGTGTCGAAACGGGCGCGGATTTCGGTGGGCATGAGGCGGCAAGCTTGGATGGGCACGCGAACAGCAGATAGCCCCCAAACTGACAACTGTATTTCGAGTTTCACCAGCTCGAGATACGATTTTTTAAATCTTGCCCAAATTAAAACGTTGGTGCGCTGACAATACCAACCAGTACACCGTTTAAATCGCGTACCCTCGAGACGGTCTGACCCCAAGGTTTGATGTTCGGTTCGATCAGGCTGGTCGCACCGGCGTTGATGGCTCGAGCGAAATCGGCTTGAACATTTTCGCTGACGAATGAAATCTGAATGCCGGCGGGGTCTTGATCGGATTTGTTGTCACGGAAATCGATCACACCAGCCAGTTCATGGCGTTCGTTGTTGTTTGCGCCAAACGCGAGTGAAACCTCGCCCGTTTTCATTTGGGCAAACATCGGCGTCACCGTTTGGGCTTCAAGACCGAAAGCGGTTTGGTAGAACTCGACTGTTTTGGCAATGTCTTCGACAAAAATGATGGTGTATCCAAATTTCATGGCATGTCTCCCTGGGTCTCGAGCTTGGTGGCTCGGCGTGTGGGCGAGAACGGTGGCGGGTTTGGAATTAGAAGTACACCTCCTGATAATAAATTGATTAACTATATAGGTAATAAAAAATTGGTTTCAAAGTCCAGTCAATCCGTTCTGAATTTTCTCGAGCAACGAACGCAATAAGCTGCGCTCAATGGTGGTCAGGCTGGACATCAGGGCGGCGGTGCGACGGTAATGTTCGGGCATCATGGTCTCGAGCAATTTGATGCCAGCCTTGGTTAGCTCAATCACCATCATGCGGCGGTCGTTCGGGTCATCTTGGCGTTTGACCAACCCAGAAACCTCGAGACCATCAATAATTCCGGTCACGGCGGCGCGGCTGACCCCAATCCGATCTGCCAAAACAGACGGCGCAATGGCTTGGCGTGGTCGTTCGTCGAGCACGGCAAGCACGGCAAACTTTCCATCTGAAAGACCGTATCGATTGAAAAAACTGGTGTAGACGCTCGAGGTATTTTTGGAAACCAGCAAGAGCTGCATGACCGTTTCGATGGCGCTGACATCCATTTCGGTATATTCCGCAGCGAGACGCTGATTGGTTTCGTGTTCTGGAAGGCGGTTGAGAAAAAAGTTTTGGGTCATTGAATCTGCCTCCTTCGCGGATTAATAGTAAATCAATTAACTATATTTGTCAAGCCTTCAGGCGGTGTATGTTTTCACGTGTTGGGGTATCGGTAAAGTAAAAACCAAAATTCGGATTGGCGCAAATCCAAACCGTTTCACACGCGTCAAAACCAAACAAATAACGTCAAACACATTACTCATCATCAATAAACCCGTCCGAAACATCCTCCTTGCCATTCAATTCGATTTCAAAGCCAATACCGTCATTCGGATCACGAAGCGGTCGTAAATCGCCTTCAAGCACGTCAGGATGGAGACTGTTGACGGGAACCCCGAGTGGTTTGTGCCAGATTTGTGCGGCGATTTTCTGTAAACTGTCCCAAATGAACGAGACTTTTCGGCGGCTCGCGCGACGGC
>JANLWR010000535.1:0-1959 GCA_031364625.1 Deinococcales bacterium
CTGTCGGAATCCGAGAATTTTGCCTCGATGTTGCCACACGGTTAAACGTACCCGTGGCGTATCCTGCTGCTGCGGTGGTCACAGTTATTGGTTCGATCATCGGGCGGTCTTGTGCTGTGCGCCCGAAAATGTTCGACCCTTGGAAGCCTCTCCCGAATTTGTGGTGCGCGTTGATTGCGCCTTCGAGTATTGGTAAAAGCCCCATCCTGGAAGCTGCACTGAAGCCAGTCTATGACCTAGAAAGCGCCTGCAAGAAAGCTGCACAAGATGATTACGCAACACGTGAAATCTTGGGAACAAAATTGAACGCAGTTAAATCGAAGGTGCAGGCAGATTTTAAAGCATCTCCGAATCAGCCTAGCTCGAGCGAAGCCGCCTTCAAAGAAATTTTGGAAAATTTCAACAAAAGTGCCACGGTAAAACGTTACATCGTAAACGATGCAACCGACCCGTCGTTGTGCGATGAGCTTGCGAAAAATCCAAGAGGCTTACTGCAAGTGCGGGACGAATTAACTGGTTTTCTTGGCAAGCTCGAGAAAGAACATTACAGCCCCGCGTTGTACCTCGAGTTGTGGAACGGAAACGCACGAATCTCGCAAGATCGTCGCACCTCACCGAGCACACGAGTTGAAGCTGGCTGCCTCAGCATTTTGGGCGGCATTCAACCCGCGAAACTTTTAGGCTATGTCCGCGAAGCCTATCGGAATGGTGCGTCGGACGGTTTTTTGCCGCGCTTCCAGCTTGCAATCTGGGCGGATGATTTTGGTGATTGGAAATTTACAGATTTGCCACCAAATCGGGAAGCTCTGCGAAATTACTCAGAACTCATCAAGAAAATTGATGAGTTAACCGAACAAGATTTCCGCGATTACGGCGCAAAAGCTACGCAAGACGATGAACACCCCATCCCGTTTTTTGCCATGTCAACCGAAGCTTTTGAGCTTTTCAAAGAGTATCAAACTACCACAATGGCGAAGACCAAGCGGGATAATTTTGGTCAACCCGAAGATGAATTTCTTGGAAAAATGGGTAGGCTGTTTGCTGCTTTGGCTTTAATTTTTCACGTCATCAACGTGGTTTCTGGCGCGAGTCCAAAGAGTGACATTTCTGAATCTGCCGCGTTGCAAGCGGGTCTATGGTGTGCGAATCTCGAGCAGCACCACAGAAAAATTATTGCACTCGCAAAAACCGTGACACCAAGCCGTGAATTGGCGCGAAAAATTGAAAAGGGTGACGTGCTCGACGGTATGCGAGTGCGCGAAATTGGGCGCAAAGAATGGTCGGGTCTCAACTCGTCGGCAGCACTAAATGCCGCCTTCGCCGAACTCGAGGATAGAAATTGGCTGCGAATTAAAACCGAAGAAACCGAAGGTCGTTCCGCTCAGGTTATTCGGCTTAATCCAGGATTGAAAAAGTCAAAAAAAGGCGGGGAAAATGGATAAATGGCTTTCGCGTTTGAGGTCACTGTCAGTTAATGGCAGTGACCCCCAAGCCAAAACTGAAAGTATTCAACTTGATCAAACTTCCCTTCTGTCGGTTTCTGACAGTGCCACTTCTGGAAAATTGCTGGAAAATGTTCAAACACCTTTAAAACCAGAAGTGACCGAAAATATTTTAAGAACTTCAAAAACCGCACCGCCATTAACCGCCAAAAGCCCCCCGTCTACCCTTCTGTCGGTTTCTGGCAGTGCCATTTCTGGAAAATCGTTAGAATTTTCCGAACTCACCGAGTCTGCCCGTACTCTTCTCGCCGCTCGAGCTTGGCAACAAGCAGACCGTAGGCTCGTTGCAGGCTTGGTTACAGCCCTCGAGAACCCAAACACACTCGATTGCACCCGAACTGCCGCCCTCGAGCTTTTAACGGGCATGGTGGCACAAGCTCGAGGTTTGAATTGAAACCCTCGAGTCTGGTCTGGGTTCGCCTGAAATCTTGCCCACTCCTTCGCGTGGTTCGCTCGA
>JANLWR010000658.1:0-12463 GCA_031364625.1 Deinococcales bacterium
ACTCGAGGTCAACGTCGCAGCTACAACGCGACCAACTCCAGGAACGCTCTGCAACAACGCATCCAAGGCTTTAAGCTCAGAATCAGCACGGATTAACTCGAGCATCTCAGCGTTCAAATCACCCGTTTGCATCTCGAGAAACGCAATCACTGCTTCAATACTGGCTCGAGCGCTTTCATCTTGAGTGCTACCAAGTCGATTGCGTTCCATCGTCTGCATCTCGAGCAGTTGTCTGCGTCTGGTCACGATTCCTTCGAGCGCACGGACATGCTGGCTGGCAGGAATCGTGACACTGGGTCGCATCTGAGATGCAAATTCTGCGAGCATAACAGCGTCAATCGCATCGGTTTTAGCGTGTTTGCCCAGCGACCATGCCCGTCAGCGATTCCGCCCGTCAGGTGCGTTTTATGGTCAAGAAGGTGCTATCTTTAAGCGGCAAGACAGGTGCGTTTTGGGATCAAGAAGAAGGTGCATTTTATGGTCAAGAATGGCTCGAGCGAAATCCCTGACTTGTTTGGGGTTGACCACAGCGATTGATAATCCAGCTTCAGCACAAGCGATCAGCAGGGGTTGCTCGAGTCCACTGGTGTACTCACAAGCGATCAGGGTTGCTTTGAGTTTCTTAACGCGTTTCACGAATTGCTTGATGCCTTTTGAGGTGTTCTCAAACTCGAGGATTTCACCTGTTGGGATAATGGTGACATCCAGGCGGGGTTTGCACACGTCAACACCAATGAATACCTCAACTTTCATGATTCCTCCTTGGGACGTGTTTCCAACGATGTCCTTCCTTGCGAAGCGAACTCGAGGTTCAGGCAGCGACCCAGCCCCGTCAGGTGGCGTAGTGGGGTCAAGAAGCGACCCAGCCCCGTCAGGTGGCGTAGTGGGGTCAAGAAGCCGTTCGGACTTTTTCGGAAACGAGAACAGCACGACGATTTTGCTAACGGACGATCTCGAGGATCAAGGTGCGTCTCGGTCTGCCGTGCTGAGTCCCACCATTAACTTACAAGGTGTGTCTTGAAACCAAGAAGGTGCGTTTTATGGTCAAGACAAGTCGGGGATGAGAGGGAGCACTTTTGCCACCCATTTTGTAACCACATCAAAGTCAAGCACTACAACCCAAACCGATTGTTGTTAGAATGCTTTCACCGTGCCAAACCCGTTGCCTGATTCATTTTTGTTTGGCGTTGCCACTTCAGACCATCAAGGCGAGGCATTTGATCCCAAAACGCCCGACAATTGGGATGTCTGGGAAGCCAAAACCAAACGCACCCCCAGGGGTCGAGGCACAGATTTTTGGAATCGTTTTGAAGAAGACATTCAACTTGCCGCCGACTTGGGTTGCAAGGTCTTTCGGTTTTCGATAGCTTGGGCGCGGGTCGAACCCAAATTGGGGCATTACGACGAAACGGCATTCGAGCATTACCGCAGTGTGATTCAAGCCATCAAAGCATCGGGAATGCAGCCGCTCATCACGCTTTGTCACTGGGTCTATCCGCTTCATGTCGAGGCTCGAGGTGGTTTGGTCGCTCCTGGTTTTCCAGAGACGTTTGCAGCTTACGCTCGAGCGGTGGCGGAACGTTTGGGTTCGGAATGCACGTTTTGGTTAAGTTTTAACGAACCCAATGTCATGTTGCAAGGTTATTTCAAACCTTGGAATGCCCTCGAGACTTCATTGCCGCCAGGTTTGGGGACTGACGACAGTTTAGAGCGTCAAGTGGCGCTGATCGGGCGTTTGATTCCCAACATGTTTCGCGCCCATGCGTTGGCGCGTGCCGAGTTGCAAAAGGTCAATCCATCGGCTCGAGTCAGTGCCAATCCGTTGTTGACTGGTTTGCCGTCTTATGTTCAGTGGTTGCTCGATTGGCGCGTAACCCATACGCGCGATCTCGAGCATTTGCGCAGAATTCAAAAATTGATGACGCCAAATCCTGTGCGTCATGCCAAAGGGACGCCGAAAAGAAGACGGCTTCGGGGTTGGCGCAGTTTTGTTACCATTTTGCGTTTGGTCTTGACGGGTGCGAACAGCAATTGGTGGCATTTGGGCATGGCTGGCAAACTGCCCGAATTTTTGTGCCCCAAAGAATGCGTGGGTCAACACGATTTTGTTGGTTTGGATCATTATTGGGGGGTCAGCGATTGGCAACCTTGGCAAATTGCAGATTTGCTCGAGGCGGGTGCTGGTCGTTTTGACCGTGCACCAGTCAATCCGCAAATTTTGTCCAGAACACTCAATAAGCTTTCCAAAATGTTTCCCGATCAAGATATTTTTATCATCGAAAACGGTTCGGTGAGAAATGGTTTGCTCACCCCTGCCGAGTACATTCGGCGGCACGTGCTCGAGGTGCAGAAAGCGGTCGGTGCGGGTGTGCGCGTGATTGGTTATATTTGTTGGAGCATCACCAGCAACCGCGAGTGGGGTTTAAAATTTGCGCCCAGCAACGATTTTGGGCTGTATTTTGTCGATTTGGAGGGTGATCCCAAATTACTGCGTCAACGCACCAGCACCGCCGATACTTATCAACAGATTATCCACAGGCACGGTGTGGATAACTCACAGCTCGAGCGGAGCGATTCCGCCCGTTAGGTGCGTCTTGGAATCAAGAAGCGAGGCGTGAATTGTTACAGCTCGAGTTATGCCGTTTTGATCGGAATTTCAAATTGAAAAGTCGAACCTTCACCGACGCCTTTGGATTCCGCCCAAACCTTGCCGCCGTGTCCTTCAACGATGGCTTTGACGATCACCAAACCCAAACCTGTGCCTTTGCTGCGGTGTGTCTCGCCTGGCAGGCGGGCAAATTTTTCAAACAGCAATTTCAAATGCTCACTCGAGATGCCATGTCCTGTGTCTTTGACACTAAAACACACGAATTCATTTTTTTGCTCGAGTTTTACTTTAATGCTGCCATGTTCGGGCGTGTATTTGACGGCGTTCGAGATCAGGTTATCGACCACTTGTTTGAGTTTGGATTCGTCCACAAAAGCGTTTAGGGTTGCTGGAAGCTCGAGATTTAACGTTTGGTTTTTTTCGGTTGCAATCACTCGGGCTTGGTCGCTTGAGGATTGAATCAGTTTGCACAAGTCGGTGTCTTTGGTTTCAATTTTTAAGTATCCAGCATCGATTTTGGCGTAATCGAGGTAATCGGTGACCAGGGAAATCATTTTTTTGGCAGCATCGGAAGCCAAGGTCAACATTTTTTGTTGATTGGCATCAAACGTATTCTTATCCTCGAGCAATTCGTCAATTGCCAGTTCAACCACGTTAGCGGGGTTGCGAATGTCGTGGGTAATCATGGAATAAAAATCGGTTTTCAGTTGCTCGAGTTGCCGTCTGGCAATAATACCGGCGCGGTAATTTCTGGCTTGCTCGAGTGCGTCAAAAAATTGGGTTTTGTCGCCCTCGAGCGGCAGGTCTTGCTTTTGAAAGTAACCGTCTGCCCCTTCGCGGATGGTGGTGATGGCTTTTTTGATGTCTTCTGAACTGGTCAGCATGACCACAACCACATCTTGACTGGCGCGTCTGATTTGCTCGAGCACCTGAATTCCGTTGAGGTCTGGCATTTCAAGGTCAAGTAAAATTAAATCAAATTTGCTGATTTCTGAAATGCGCTCAACCGCTTGCGTACCGTTTTTGGCTTCCTCGAGTTTGGCAGTGGTTTCGGCAAAAATACGCTTTAAGGCGCTGCGCACCAATCCAGAGTCGTCAACGGTTAAAATGCGTTTCCAGCCAGGGTTTTCTTGTTCTTTTTGGACTGGTTTGTCGTTTGAAACGAACATTGCAGCGTCTTCCTCACAAGTACTTACGCGCTGTGTTAACGTTTCCAGCCCTTCTTGCTCTTCGGCTTGTTCTATGGCTTGCAGGCTTGGCTCGAGATCAGCAATCTTAAGTTCATAACCACTCTCGAGTGCCGCACTGGCGAGGCTCGAGATGGCTTGGCACAAACTCGAAAGCTGGCTTGCGCTTTGAACTTTTGCCATGTTGGCAAGCATGGTGGCATCTGATTCGATGGCGTTTAACCAATCGTTTTTAGATAAATATGTTTCTGGTTTGCGCCAACGGTTGGTGCTCGAAATGGCAATGTGTTGAAAATTTTCGAGTTTCACTTCGCCTCCTGGTTGGCGTTTTTGGCGATTTAATGCTCCTTAAGCATATCCTGATTTGCCTGGGTTTGATAAAGTTTTGAATTTTGGAATTTTATCCACAAGCTGTCAATTCTTTTTTTGCTTGTGGCACAAGTTCAATTAAAAGTTATCCACATATCCACAGGTTTATCAAAATTCTGTGGATAACTGGACTTGAGGATTTTGGCTTGTACGGTCTTTTAAGCTGGCTCGAGATTTGTGGTTGAGTTAGTTTAGCTTTTCATATCTCGAGCCTCGTTAAGCTACCTTCAGACGCGCAAGGGGTTCACAATTGCCAGGTAGCCAGGATCATTGCTGGCTCTGAATACGGCTGGCGAGTTCATGCCCAGTCCAATCGTCACCTCACCCTCAATCGGTCCCAGGGCTTCGATCAGTTGTTTTGCCCTAAAACCAACCGTAATGGCGGGTTCGCTGCCCGACTGCTGCACCTCGAGCACATCTTGGGCGCGTCCGTAGTCACTTTCGGCGACCAATTGCAGTTTTCCGCTGGCGGCAATAAATTCGACTTTGTTGTTCGAAAGTTTATCGGCGACCACCGCCACCCGCGACACGCTTTCGCGCAAGGCTGCCGAATCGAGTTGAATCGTGACGTTGGAAGTGCTTGGGATCACGCGTTCGTAATCTGGCAGCTCGCCGTCCATCAGCTTGGCATTCAACCGAACGCGGTCACTCGAGACCGACAATGTGCCGTTGCCAATCGTCAATTTGACCTCGCCATCTTTCAAGACCCGAATGAGTTCATCGGCATTTCGTGCTGGAATCACCAATTTGCGGTTCTCTAAGGTGCTCGAGGCGGGGAAGTCGCGGTATGCCAGACGGAATCCATCCGTTGCCACCAGGCGCGAACGTTGCGGCGAAAGTTCCATCTGGACCCCTCGAAAAATGGCGCGAAATTCTTCGGCAGCCGCCGCATAGCGCACGCTCGAGATGCTCCTGGCAAATTCTTTAGCATCCAAGGTCAGGTCGCTGTGGCTTGGAAAACTCAGTTCTGGGTATGCGCCAAGTTCTCCAGTTTGCAGTTTAAACGTTGCTCCACCCGACGCCACGGTCAATTCTGAGCCAGTCAAATGCAGTTCGACCAAATCACCGGGCAAAGCTTTGGTGACTTGAGCAAACAAATGTGCAGGAACAACAAAGTCGGTTCCGTCGTTGATCTGGGCTTCAACCAGAATTTCAAGATCAATCTCGAGGTTTGTGCCTGAGAGCGCCAATCCTCGTTCAGTGCTCGAGACTTTGAGTTGAGTCAGGGCAGCATTCGAGCTACGGCTTGGTACAACCCGTTCCAGGCTGGATAAAGCATCACTGAGTTGCTTTTTTGGAATTTGAACTTGCATGTTTGAAACCTCCGAATGTTTGGTTTTGAATTTGCTTGGATTTTTTAATCTTCGCGTTCTTTGTTTGAACTTCGACAATCTCCTGTCTCGAGATGCGGTCTTAAAGCTTTTCTTAGTTTAATAGATTTAGTAGCAGTAGTAGTAGGGGTTGTGGATAGTGTGGATAAGTCGGATTTAACTCGCCACAGAGTCAATTTTGCCTGTTTATAAGGTTGTGGATAACTCTAAGTTACCTGTGGATAACTTGTGGATAAAACTCGAGTTATCCACAGGGTGTTCTGAAAGTTGAGTTATCAACAGGTTATCCACAACTTGTCCACAGCTTATCCACAGGGTTATCCACAGGGTTATCCACAACTTTTTAGGCTGATCTGACCCTGATCTGACCGTTTCGGGTTGGTTGACCGAAGGTTGAGAGTAATTCCGAGATTGACCTGGCACTGAGAAGTAGTCAGTTGGTGGATCGTTTTGGTGGGCGATTCTAAGCCAATCGGTTGCGGATTTCTCGAATGTTACTCGAGAGGTCAGCGTCTTGTTCAACCTGTTCGGTGACTTTTTGAATGGCATATAAAATTGTCGAGTGATCTCGAGCAAAGAATGCACCAATTTCGGGTAGGCTGTGCGAGGTTAATTCACGGATCAAAAACATGGCAACTTGTCTTGGAATCACGACTTCTTTGGCACGACCTTGGGTTTTTAAAAGATCAACCGAAACATTGTAATGGGCTGCAACGAACGCCAAGATGTCCGCCATCTCGTAGGTGCTCGGTTCGGTGCTGGTGAAAACGTTCGACAAGGCTTTGGCTGCCATCGCACGCGTAATATTCTCGCCTTCCAAACCATTCAGACTGGCGTAGGCGATCACCCGCATCAACGCACCCTCGAGTTCTCGAATGTTACTGGTGACTTGTTTGGCAATAAACTCGAGCACCTCATCGCTCACTTGAACGCGGCGGTATTCGGCATTCATGCGCAAAATGGCAATCCGAGTCTCGAGTTCTGGGCTTTGAATGTCGGTGATAAGCCCCCATTCAAACCTCGAGCGCAACCTCGCCTCGAGCGTCAAAATATCGCGGGGTGGTCGGTCGCTCGAGAGGATGATTTGCTTTCCGGCTTCGTAAAGTGCATTGAAAGTGTGAAAGAACTCCTCCTGAGTCCGTTCTTTGCCGGCGATAAATTGAATGTCATCGACCATCAAAAGATCAACATTTCGGTAACGGTCTTTGAAACTGGTCATCTTGTCTTCACGAATTGAATTGATCAGGTCATTGGTGAAGGTTTCAGTCGAAATGTATTCAATTCTTAAATTTGGGAAACGCTCGGCAACCGAATGCCCAACGGCGTGCATCAAGTGCGTCTTGCCTAATCCGACACCGCCGTATAAAAACAACGGATTGTAGGCTTTGCCAGGTTGTTCGGCAACCGCTAGGGCTGCGGCGTGGGCAAAGTTATTGTTGGGTCCAATCACAAACTTTTCAAAGGTGTATTTGATGTTCAGCTTGGCGCGTCCATTATCGGCGGGTGTTGGTGTGAGCTTGGTTTTCGGTTCTGGCTCGAGTACTGCCTCTTGGGTGCTGGGCAATACCCTAAAACCTATTTTTGGAGTTGCAGCCCCAAGGTGTCTTAAAGCCTCCTCTAGTAATCCTAGATAATGCTGTTTTAACCAGTCGGCAGCAAAAGAATTTGGTACGCCGATCATATACGTGCCGCTCTCGACGCCGATTGGTTTTACCCGCATAAACCAAGTGTGGTATTCCACATCGGTAATGTTTCGTTTGACATAGTCTTTTATGTTTTCCCAGATATCCAACTGACTCACAGGTGTTGCCTCCCCGATTGACTCGAGCACCCATCTTAAACCTTCAATCGTGAACTTGCAGTCTTAACACTTATTACCGTGAAACATTTTTGAAATATTCAAATTATGTCGTCCAGCACGCATAGATTGATTTCTAGAATGAGTGGACAGTACTGTGTTGCACGTGAAACTGTTTATCTGGTAAACATAAGCTGTAAATAAGTTGCACGTGAAACTGTTTATCTGGTAAACATGGATATGCCAACTCAGGACTTCAACCTTGGATACCTTATTGGACTTACCGTTGCGGAAGGTTCATTTACCGCAGATCGTCAACAGCCGTCATTCCAATTTAGACTTCATGAAGACAATCCCGAGCCGATAGAACGGATCATCGGCGTTATCGGTGGGGTTATCTATGGACCATACAATCACAATGATCGAAAATACTATGTTTTGATGCTGCGAGGACCAGCGCTGTGGAAAGCAGTTGAAATATTTTATGAACATCTCCCCTACTGCAAAAAGCGACTACAATTCATTGCGTGGTGGAAGAAACACCAAACCAAACTGCCACCATTGCCACCAGAACTCGAGGAGCAAACATCGTGAACCAACCACAAATGCTCGAGACATACGCCAAATTGGTAAGGCAATATTCAAAAACCTTGGATCTCAGCTCACCCAAAATGCTCGAAAAGTTTGATATCGCCATTGAAAACTCGAAAAAATATGCTGAACTGATGCCAAAATCGGCAAACGTAATCGACATAGGGTCAGGAGTTGGACTACCCGGTATTCCACTGGTAATACTACGACCAGATATCACCATCACGCTTTGTGAAATTCGACAAAAAAGAGCTGCGTTTCTCGAGCGAGTGGTAAGCACTTTGAATATCACAAATGTTCAAGTATTTCATGGCGATGTTAAACAATTGAAAAGTCAAAATTTTAATGTAGTAACTGCACAATCGGTTGGAACGCTGGCAAACATATACAAATTGTGTAAAAACGCACTGACCCCAACTTGGGTTATCATGAGCAACAAGGGCGAAAAACTCGAGCAAGAACTTGCGGAAATTCAAAAAATAACCAACGTTTTGTCATTTAAAACTGAAAAACTAGATGAAAACGCATCAATCGTCATGGTTTGTGGAGGTCAAGAGTGAAGATACTCAGCATAGTGAATCAAAAGGGTGGTGTTGGAAAAACAACTTCAACCATTAATCTGGCAGCATACCTGGCAATGGGCAAGCGAAAAGTCCTGGTGATCGACCTTGATCCTCAAGGAAATGCCTCGAGTGGTTTGGGCATCCGAGAATCAGAAGCTGGAATTTACGAAGTCCTGAGTGGCGATGCACAAATCGAGGCTACAATCGTACCAACCGACCAAAAAAACCTCTTTTTACTAACCTCGAGTTCGGATTTGGCAGGTGCAAGCGTCGAACTGAACGAACATCCGCACCGACTGAAAGAAGTTTTGACTGATTTAAAAGGTTATGACATTGTCCTGATCGATGCTCCGCCATCGCTTGGGGCGCTTACCGTGAATGCCTTGGTCGCATCAGACGGCTTGATTGTGCCGTTGCAAGCAGAATATTACGCTTTGGAGGGCGTCGCAGGCTTGCTCGAGACCATTGATCGGGTCAAAGATGCTCTGAACAAAAAACTCAAAACCCTTGGCATTGTCATTACCATGTTCGATGGACGCACAAATCTGGCACAACAGGTGGAGGAGAACGTGCGCCGACATTTTGGTGAACAGGTTTTTTGGTCGGTTCTTCCCAGAAATGTCAAACTTTCAGAGGCACCAAGTTATGGAAAAACCATCAATTTATATGCGCCAATGTCTAACGGTGCAGGTGCATACCGACGTTTGGCAGAAGAGGTGATGCAACGTGCTCAAAAACTCTAAAAAACCAGGGGCTTTGGGACGCGGGCTGGATGCCTTACTGCCCAAAGCGAACAGCAACCAAACCAATAAAGTTGCCATTACCGACTTAATTGCCAACAAAAAACAACCGCGCAGCAATTTTGATGACGTCGCACTCGAGGAACTGGCTTCGAGTATCAAAGCCAAAGGAATATTACAACCATTATTGGTACGCACAAAGGGTAAAAAGTACGAAATTATTGCTGGTGAACGGCGTTTTCGTGCGGCTCAGATCGCTGGTCTTGAAGAAGTGCCCGTTATTGTTAAAGAATTTTCCGATCAGGAAACCCTCGAAATTGCCTTGATCGAAAATCTTCAACGTGAAGACCTCAATCCACTCGAGGAGGCTCGAGGTTATAAAAACCTGCTCGAGTTTGGCATAACCCAGGATGAGGCTGCGCAGGCAGTCGGTAAAGCCCGAAGTACAGTGACCAACTCACTACGATTATTAAGCTTAAGTCAAAATGCCCAGCGAGCACTTGAAGAGGGCACGATTTCGGCGGGACACGCCCGAGCCATTTTGAGCATTCAAGAAGAACATCGTGAATGGGCGCTGGAACAAGTCTTGACCAACGATTTGAATGTGCGGCAAACTGAAGCCCTGAAACGCAGTTCGGAAAGCACTGTCGGTACTGGGGCAAGTGCTGCAGCGATTGCAGCCAAGCCAAGGATTCATCGGCAACTCGAGTTGGAATTGTCCAGATATTCGGGCACGAAAGTCCGAATTGTAGGGGAGAACAAGGGCAAACTGGAGTTGTATTACCACAGCCCCGAAGACCTGAACAGGATTTTGCAAATGCTTGGTTATGAAGTATGATATTCTGTCTATAACAGAATAGGAGAATCGACCATGAAACCAAAATCCAGGCAAATCAAACATCAAGACGACCAAAAAACCGCCACAAAACCAAGCCGACAACACACGCCAGGATTCGACCAGGAGGTATAAAATGCCAGTATTTGACCCTCGAGACTACTTAATTAAACTTGGAAACAAAGACTATTTACCGGTCGCGGCGCGGTTGCTGTGGCTCAACGAGAAAGAAGAAAATTTTACGATCCACACAGAAATTGTCAAACTTGAGGACACCTACGCGGTATGCCTAGCGATTGTCAGCATTCATGACAAACTGGGTGCAGTCGTTAAATCGGCTCGGGCTTACAAACGCGAAGACAAAACCCATTTCCCAGACTTTATCGAAAAAGCCTCTACGGGCGCAGTCGGACGGGCACTTGGAATGCTTGGCTTTGGAACGCAATTCACCACAGAATTTGACGAACTCGAAGCCAACCTCGAGCCACGTGTGGTAGACACCCCCCAAGCAACACCTAAAAACGCCCAGAGTGCCATCTCGAGCCTTCCAGCCGCCGCCCGAGCCACCGTCGGTACCGCTTCACAACTTGGTGCGCCCACCAACAAACGCAAACCACAAAACCTCGAGCCTGAAACCCCTGCGCCCCAACCCACTCCTCGAGTCAGCACGAGTGCCGACCTCGACATTGACGACGGGCTAGAGGAATATGACCACAGCGCCATCACCGATGAGGATTTGTTCTCGGAATCCAAAGTGCGGCGTTTAATGGCAATTGGCAGCAAACTCTTTAATCTTCGTGACGAATCGCTCGAGAATCGATTGCTCGAGGCAAGTTCAAAAATCTTAAAGAAATCGATTGCCGATTTAAACGCCTTGCACTGGCGCGACGGCAACGAAGTCATGCGCCAACTCGAGGAAACAGCCGTCAAACGCGGTGTGTGGGATGCCTCGAGTCGGTAAATAAAAGCAAATAGGCTAAACAGAGGAGAGTCGTTTTGGCTCTCCTCTGTATTTTCTAAATCTCTTTCTAAATTCTAACGTCACTCACGCGAATCAAAAATTAAAACCTGTTCAGAACAGTATTTCTCTGATTGATTGGCTCGAGGTTTAGACTTCGGTGTCTTCATGTTTGCTGTATTAAAACAGGATAGAATAACTTTTCTTGAGCATGATCTCGAGTCCAGTTCGCGGTGTGTTTTGGCTGCATTAAAGAGGTTGTCCTGATGAAAGAAGAGATACGCCAACGACTTGACATCCGCGAAGTGGTCGCGGAATACGTGGCGTTAAAACCATCAGGGGCAAACAAATTTAAGGGTCTGTCGCCATTCAGCAAAGAAAAAACCCCAAGTTTTTACGTGGACACTGCCAAGCAACTGTTCTACTGCTTTTCGACCAAAACGGGCGGCGATGTCTTCAAATTCGTGCAACTGGTCGAAGGCATCACCTTCCGCGAAGCCCTCGAGAAACTGGCTTCAAAGGCAGGGGTCGCACTCGAGCCGACATCGGGTGTTCAGGACAAACGCAAACGCGATTTGTTTGAAGTCAACGCTTTTGCGGCACAGTATTTCAAATCACAACTGCCCAACTCCGAGGCGTTGGCATACCTGCAACGGCGCGGCGTGACTGACGCCAGCATCGAACTGTTTGGCTTGGGTTACGCGCCCGCAGGTTTTGACAACCTTTTAAAGTACGCCAAAGCTCGAGGTTTGAACGAGCGCGAGTTGCTCGAGGCGGGCTTGCTGGCAGAAGCCCAAGACACAGGACGGATTTATGACCGTTTCCGTGGACGCGTGATGTTCCCGATCAAAGATTACCTGGGACGGATTGTTGCCTTTGGTGGGCGCGTGCTGGACGATTCCAAACCAAAATACCTCAACTCGCCCGAGACCGAAGTTTTTAAAAAACACGACACGCTTTACGGTCTCGAGCTTGCCCGCAAACACATTCAAGAAACTGGCAATGCGGTGGTCGTCGAGGGCTACATGGATGTAATCGCCATGCACCAGCACGGTTTGACGGGCGCGGTTGCCAGCCTCGGCACAGCGCTGACCCCAGATCACGCGCACTTGCTGGCGCGGCAAGGTGTGCGAAAGCTCGAGTTGCTGTTCGACAACGACGCGGCGGGACAACGCGCCACCCTGGCTGGACTGGATCAAGAAATTGGTCGGATGTTCCTGGTCAGTGCCGTGATTGCCCCAGGCGGTAAGGACGCAGCCGATATTTTGCTGGCTGGCGGTAAATCTGACCTCGAGCAAGCTCTGAACAGTGGTGTGACCGAGGTTGAGTTCCGCTTGAATGCCGCCCTCGAGAAATTTGATTTAAATACCGTTGATGGAAAACGGGGTGCGCTTCAAGCTTTAGAACCCAGACTCCAAATGCGTGATGCTTTTGATCCTGTTGCACCTGAGTTGCGTAAATTAGTAATGCATCGACTTGTACT
>JANLWR010000562.1:0-1664 GCA_031364625.1 Deinococcales bacterium
CCTGAAACTAGTGCGTCTACCAATTCCGCCACCTCGGCGCTCAAGGCTTACAGATGTTACAGGCTCGAGCATCATGCGTCAAGCCATTTTTGGTTTTGAGGACTCGAGGGTAAACTGAGGTATGACTCAAAACGCTGAATATACGGTTCTTGGTAAGGGACGCAAACTGATTGATGGTCTGGAGAAGGTCACGGGTCATGCCAAATTCACGGCTGACCTGGAGCTTTCCCAGATGCTTCATGCCCGTCCAGTGCTTAGTTTTTATGCCCACGCGAAAATAATCGGCATCAAGACCGACGCGGCGCTCGCCATGCCTGGTGTGGTGGCGGTGTTTACGGCAAAAGACCTTGTGACCAAAGACCGCGTGATCAATTCGCGCTCGAGTTCGGTGCTGGCAAAAGATGAGGTTGTATTTGCGGGAGAATTTGTGGCGGTGGTCGTGGCAACCTCGGACGCGGCGGCACAAGACGCGGCGGCGTTGGTCGAAGTCGATTACGACCCCTTGCCAGTTGTTTCGGACATGATGGCGGCGCTCGAGTCTGATTCGCCAATCATCTGGCAGCACGGTGTGCCGCAGGAAGGCGCAGACCTGACCGCACTTCATGGCAACTCGAGTGAGGGTGAAGACACAGTGCAAACGGTTGCCAGCAACATTCTCGAGGTTAAAAACTTTGGGCGCGGCGATCTGGCTGCTGGTTTTGCCGCCTCGAGCGTGATTGCCCAGCATACTTACGAAACCGCCTGGATTCATCAGGCGTACCTCGAGCCTCATGCGGTGGTTGCCGAGCCTGGAATGAGACTTGGGCAGATAAACGTTTACACCAGCACCCAAGGGCAGTACGCGGTGCGCAACGAGGTGGCAAGGCTGCTCAGCCTGAAGCAAAGTGACGTCAAAGTGATTCCGATGAATGTCGGTGGCGGCTTTGGCGCGAAATACGGACTCATTGACCCGCTCGTTGCCGCACTCGCCCTCAAATTACAAAAACCTGTGAAAATGGTGCTGTCACGCACCGAGGACATGATGACGACCACGCCAGCCAGCGCCTCGAGACTCGAGTTGAAAACGGGGGCGAGCAGTGATGGGCGGGTGATGGCGATAGAAGCCAAAGTCTATTTCGACAACGGCATTTACCCCTTTGGTTTTCCTGGCATTATCGGCATGTTGATGGGCGGGTATTACAAGTGCGACAACGTTGCGGTTGAAGTGGTGCAAGTCAGCACCCACAAACCTCAAGCGGGTGCATACCGCGCCCCTGGAGCGCCGCAAGTCACCTTTGCCCTCGAGAGCAACATTGACGAGATGGCAGCCGCCCTAAACATTGACCCGCTCGAGTTCAGGCTTAAAAACGGCGTCGAAACGGGCGATTTGAGCGGCGTTGGACGCGCCTGGACCAAAATTGGTCTACGTGCCTGCCTCGAGAAAATAGCAGCGCACCCAGCTTGGCTTAATCGTCACCAAACCTCCTCGAGTGACCCCGATTGTGTCGAAGGGGTTGGCATTGCGATTGGCGGCTGGCCCGGCGCGTTCTCACCCGCAGGTGCGGTCTGCCGGGTGGATTCTGATGGAACAGTGCGTTTGCATGTGGGCAGCGTGGACATTTCTGGGGTTCACAGTTCACTGGTGTTGATTGCCGCCGAACAACTTGGGGTTAACCCAGACGCGG
>JANLWR010000584.1:0-5153 GCA_031364625.1 Deinococcales bacterium
CGTCGGATGTGAATCCCCCGAGTCAGTACATCGTTGAAGCGTTCGCAACGGTGCTCGAGATCACCGACACCACGTTGGCCGTCGACTTCCAGCCCAAGATCGATCACCTGTTGGACCTCGAGACGGCATTCGAGGCTTGGGTGCATGACATCAGCGAGGCGGCACTCAGTTTTCCAGGGCATTTGGGTGTTGGCGTGGTGCGCCCCGTGGCTGGCGGCAACAATCAATACCTGGTGATTTTTCGATTTTCAGGTGAGACCGATTACCAAGGCTGGTTAAAATCTGCCGAACGCAAACACTGGCTCGAGCGCGTCAAACCATTAACCCTTGGGAAACCCATCGAGCAGTTTACGCCCGGACTCGAGTTTTGGTTTACGCCTGCTGGCTCGGTCACGCTTCGCAACCCGCCACGGTGGAAAATGATTTTGGTCACGCTGCTCGGATTGCTTCCACTCAGCATCACCATCCATTACGTTGTAGCGCCAATATTGCGCCCATTGCTGGGGCAACTCGAGCTGCTGATTTTGAACGCCGTGATCGTGGTGTCGCTCATGACTTACGGCATCATGCCCGTATTGACACGGTTTTTTGCAGTCTGGCTCGAGGAATAGGTTTTTGGTATTTGTTCCAACGTCATTTCAATTCTAATTTTGTACCATAAACGCATGACCACAGATGATTTGATAATCGACTTTTTAGCCTCGAGCCTTGCCGAATTTAAGAAGTACAAAAAGTACGGCGATGGTGCTATTGCGCAAGTTTCAGACGCGCAACTGAACATGCTGCCCGAACCCAACTCGAACAGCATTGCCGTAATCGTCAAACACCTTCATGGCAACATGATCTCGAGGTGGCAGAATCTTTTTGCTGCGGACGGTGAAAGCCAAAGTCGTGACCGTGATACCGAATTTGAGTTTGAAGATTTAACTCGGGAATCACTGCTCGAGTTGTGGGAATCGGGTTGGGCGTGTTTGTTCGCGGCGCTCGAGAATTTAAAACCTGAAGACTTTTCAAGGTCGGTTTTCATTCGTGGTGAAGCGCATTCGCTGATCGCCGTGATTCAACGTCAACTGGCGCATTACCCTGGACATGTTGGGCAGATCGTGTACCTTGCCAAAATGTTTCAAGGCAAAAATTTTGTCAGTTTAAGTATTCCAAAAGGGCAATCGGCAGCTTTTAACGCCGCAATGCTCGAGCGAAAACGTAAACTTGGGTCATGAACTTGCGCATTAAATGGTTGGTGTTCTCGCCGCTCGGCTTGACACTGGTGGGCTTGGGTTTGTCTCTCACGCTCGAGACGGCACGTTTAAAAAGTGCGGGCGAGCCGTGGTTTTGGCTTGGCACGCTCGGTTTGTGCGTGGTCAATTCTGGTTTGGCATTCTTTGGTGATGGTGTTAAATCGCGGGTGCTGCTCGAATTGCAAGAGACTCGAGGTGTTTAAAATTCGGGTAATATGTTGGTGAAATTCAGATTTAAGTATCTCCCCGAAATGTTTTAGAGTTTTTCCCTAAAACATTTCCGACCAACGGGAGTAGGGACAACGTACCTGTCGCCGAAATGACGGATTTGGAGCGACCCAGCCCGCAAGGTGCATGTATTGGGTCAAGAAGCGAAGCGGAAAATCCAAAATGCAGGCGGGAGGTACTTAGAAAAGGGAACGCATGTCTAAAATATTTTTTGCGGTTTTCGCCGCTATCGTCTTGGTGTCTTGCAATAAAGCCGAAAACCTCGAGCCTAAACTGCAAGGTGCTTGGAACAGTTCCATGTCCAGTGGTTGGACGCAGGTTCGATTCTCGAGCGGCGTTGTTATTGCTGCACAGGGGCAAAAATCGCCGTTGCAAGGTAAGTACACGTTGCAGGATAAAACCTTAAAACTCGAGTTGTACGCGAGTGTTGGCGGTCAGCAAGTGAAGCAGGCAGTCCAGAGTGCCACAATCGAAAAACTGGATGACAACACGCTCGAGTTAAAATTGAATGGTCAAAATTTGAGTTTTGTCAAAGACATTCCCTGAAAGCTCGAGGCTGCAAAAACAAAGAAAGTGGCTGAAATTTCAGCCACTTTCTTTTGAAATGTTAACTGGTCTCAAGAAAACTCGAGTTCCTAAGTTTTAAGCCCAGCGGATCAAACCAAGCTCGATGGGATTGGTCAGGTCTTCACGGTACGGTACGGCGCGAACGCCAACTTTAAAATTGCCCGCTTCGGGCGTGACCACACTGCCAGCGTACTCGATCCAACCGTCTTCATTTTGTTGTTTGAGACTTAAAACGCTGTGCGTCGAAATGACCGTGCCATTCTCGAGGACGGCTTCGATGCGCAGGCTCTTTGGGTCGAGGTCGCCGGCGAACACCCGAGCGCTGACGTTGACGCTCGAGCCTGGGGTCAGCATGTGGTTTGGTTGCTCGAGCGTGGCTTCCAAACGCACGTTACCCCAAGCGTTTCGGGTGCTGGCTTTCCAAGCTGCCAGTTCTTTGGCGGTTTTAAAGTCCTGACTCGAGACCCGAGCGCCGTTGATTTGGGCTTTGGCATAAAGGTCGTTGGTGTAATCTTGGACTTGGCGCTGCATACTAAATTTGGGTCCAACGGTACGGACGGCGTTTCTGACCACCTCGAGCCAGCCGTGGTTGCCAATTTTGTCGCCGTAATAGAGCGGCGCAATCTCAAATTCGAGGATGTCGTACAGGCTTTGCGAATCGGCGTCGTCTTGGGCGCGGAGGCTGTCGTCGTCCTCACCAAATTCGCGTTCTGACCCGATGTTCCAACCGTTCGTGCCGTCACTCGCCTCGCGCCACCAGCCGTCGAGAATACTGAAGTTGATGCAGCCGTTCAAGCTGGCTTTTTCGCCGCTTGTTCCCGAAGCCTCGAGTGGACGGCGCGGGTTGTTGAGCCAAATGTCGCTGCCCTGCACCAAGTGCCTGGCAACGTTCATGTCGTAATCCTCTAAAAACACGACCTTGCCGAGCAAATCTGGGTCTTGCGAGAACTGCCAGAGTGCCTGAATAAATTCTTTGCCTGGGTTGTCGGCGGGGTGGGCTTTGCCGGCAAAAATAAATTGCACGGGGCGGGTGGGGTGGTTGACGATGCGTTTTAGACGGTCAAGGTCGCGGAAAAGAAGCGTGGCACGTTTGTAGGTGGCAAAGCGACGGGCAAACCCGATGGTTAAGCTTTGCTCGTTTAAGACGACCGAACTCGAGCCGACGTTGTTGCGCTCGTTTTGGCGTTGCAACCGGCTGCGGGTAAAGCGAATCAATTTCTTTTTCAGTGCCAGCCTGGCGTCCCAGAGGTCGGAATCTGGGATTTTATCGACCAACCAACTCTGGGGTTGCTCGAGGGTGTCGTCCCAATTTTTCTTGAAGTGTTTGTCGTAAAGTTCCGCCAGTTCGCCCGCCAAGAAGGTACGGGTGTGAATGCCATTGGTGACGTGGGTGATTGGCACTTCTTGAACCTGGGCACCCTCCCAGAGGAAGTTCCACATGCCGCGTGAAACCTCGCCGTGAAGTTCGCTCACACCGTTGGCGTACCTCGAGCAGCGCAATGCCAGCACGGTCATGCTGAACGATGCGCCCCAGGGTTGTTGGTGCATGGCGAGTGCCATCAGTTCGTCGCGGCTGAATTGCAGCGCCTCGAGCCAGTATTTGCCGAGCATTTTGTCGATCATGTCCAGCGCAAACGCATCGTTGCCGGCTGGGACTGGGGTGTGGGTGGTGAAAATTCCGCTGGCTGCCACAACCTCGAGCGCTTCGGGTCGGCTTAAGCCCTCCAGCATCAATTCGCGGATGCGCTCGAGTCCGAGGAATGCGGCGTGTCCTTCGTTCATGTGAAAGACGCTCGGCTCAATCTTTAATGCCCTTAGGGCGCGAACGCCGCCGACGCCCAACAAAAGCTCTTGGGCGACACGGAATTCGCCGCCAGCGCCGTAAAGCCGAGCGGTCAGTTTTTGATCGGTGGCAGTGTTTTCGGGAATCGCGGCATCGAGCAAGTACAGCGGAATGCGTCCGATTTGCAAGCGCCAAATTTGAACTGAAACCATGTGTCCCGCGATTTCGACGCCGATTTTGATGGCTGCGCCGGTGGCGTCCGTCTCGAGAATCGCGCCGATTTTTTCGGGCACGATGGTTTCGTACCATTCTTCTTGCCAGCCGTCTTTGTTGAGGTTTTGGTGAAAGCTGCCCTCGCGGTACATCAAACCCATTGCATTGAAGGGCAGGTCAAGATCGGAGGCGCTTTTGCAGTGGTCGCCAGCCAGCACGCCCAGACCGCCAGAGTAAATTTGCAGGCTTTCGTGCAAACCAAATTCCATCGAAAAGTACGCGATGCTGCCCTGAAATTTGGGGTAAGCAGCTTTAAACCAGGTGTCTTTGCGTTTCAAATACGCATCGAAATCGGTCATGACAGTTTTATATTGCTCGAGGTAGCTTTTGTCTGCCGCAACACGGTCTAAATCGGCTTGGTGGCACTCGAGCAGCACCCGCATGGGCGAGTGGTGGCTGAGGGTGAAAATGTCTGAATTGATCTCGCGGAACAAGTCTCTGGCGGCTGGATTCCAGCTCCAGTAGAGGTTTTGTGCGAGTTCCTCGAGCCGAGCGACGGCTGTTGGGAGTTTGGGTGTGACGGTAATCGTACCGATGGATTGCATGTCTAACCTCCAGAGCTAGGGTTCTGTAACAAAATGGAAGCGCTTCCGTGTCAACGGGGCTTTTTGGTTACGAACGTAAGACATTAACATCATAACATAGTTCGTAAACGTTTACGGAAATATTGTACCGAGGTCAAGTCGTGAATATTGGCTGGTTTGTTTATTACCCAAGAGCAATTGATGGAATTCGGTAAATCAATTCCAGCCTGTTCCCAAACGGGTCACGGGTTTCACAGCGATCTAAACCAGGAATTGGAATACCGCCCAGCACCTCAAAAGCCGCAACCTGCAAAATTGAGCGCCAAGACTCGAGATCGCTGACTTCATACGCGATATGCGCTTTGGTCGCCAAGCGATTCACGCCATCCTTCAGTAAGACATGAATTTCTTGCCCCGCCAAAGACAGCCAAAACCCACCTTAAACTTTTAACGAATCTGGTTTGGTAACCCTAACCCCAAGAGTTCAAGCTATTGGAATACCTTATGCGGAGCGAGGGCCGCGTGGTGACGCGCACGATG
>JANLWR010000602.1:0-4017 GCA_031364625.1 Deinococcales bacterium
ATCGGGTCCAACAATTGCAGGGTTGCCGCCGGTGCTGGTGTTGCAATTGCCAGTTTTGACATCTCGAGCCGATTTTTTCAGAATGTCGCGGATTTCGGCGGGTTTGAGGTGCGGGCAGGCTTGTTTGACCAGCGCGGCAGCACCCGCCAGTTGTGGGGCGGCTGCCGAAGTGCCACTGAACGCGCCCCAGCCGTCGGTCTTGGTGGTTTCGTCACCGTTTGGGTGTGTGCCGCCCGAAAGTTGCACGTCGATGTCGTCGCCAGATTCGATGGGCAGCATGATGTAAATGGCTTTGGGTTTCATGCCGACCAAGCCGCTCAAGTCTGGCACGCGACGGTTCGGGTAAATGTTGGACATGAATCCGCTGGCGTAATCGCTGGCTCGCAGGCTCTCATCGGGATTCATGAAGACACCGCCCGCCGAGATCACATCGGGGTGTTGCCCTGGGAAGCCGTAATGCCCATTGCCTGCCGAAAACACGACGGTTATTCCAGAGGCGACAGCCACCGCAATGGCGGCAGCCAGTGCTTGGTCGGCGGCGCTTAAGGGACCAAATTGTTTGCTGCTGCCCCAAGAGCAGGTAATAATGTCTGGCGCTAGGGCAACGGCGGCGTTAAACGCGCCGATAGAATTGACAAAATTGATCTTGACGGGCATCAGTTGAATGTCTGGGGCAACCGCAAAAATGTTGGCGGATTCGCCCGTGCCGTGTCCACTTTCGTCCTTGGCGGGGTTGGCGGCGGCTGGACCCAAAACCACTGGTGAAACCCGGTAGCCGCGCCCAGCAAAGAACGGGTGGCTGTAATGCCCAGAATCGACCATCGCAATTTTGATGCCGCGCCCCGTAATGCCGCCACGGTGCGCACGGTCGGCGTTGCAACCCAGTGAAATGTCGCCTGGGACTCGCAGATGCCAGTACGATTTGAGCGGCGCGAACATCGATGGCGACATGAAATAGCGCGGTTCCTCAATGGCGACACCCTCGAGCACATCTTCAAAACGAGTGCCGACGGTGTTGATCAAACCAGACAATCCCGTGTCGCTCGAGTCGAGGAAGGTGGCGGTGGTGTTCTCACCAAGTTCTTTGATGACGCTGCGTTCATCGGCAACAATGCTGGTGCCGAAAGCATTTTTGTAGGTTTCTGGACTGCCCGCAATGTTGATCGTCAAGGCACTGACTTGCAGCACTTCAAAGCCGGCGTCTTGCAGTCGCAAGACCGCGCGGTTGACCAGTTCTGGGTCGGATAAAAAATTGGCGGCGCTGCTCGCAGTGATCAGTTCCCCAGCCTCAAACATGCTCGTACCGCCCTGCGAATGCGGCGAGGCTTGGGCGTAAATCCTGTTTGGGACTGTCGGTGTGCCATTTTCTTTGGCGCTTTCGGCTTTGGCTGAACGTGTGGGAGCTGGTTTTTTGCTTGCCATAGAACACCTCTCTTTGCGCGAATGACATTGCGCGGCTGCCATTTTTTTTGAGTTGCCAATGAGACCTGCGTCAACAAAGAAGCAAGAGAGATTGAGCCAAGAGTGATTGTCCTCACTCGAGTGACCATGTTGTTTTGAATGGTTTGTCCCCAAACAGGTGGTGTTTGTCGATGGATTAAATCTCAAAGCAATCTGAGATGGCTGAGTTTCAAAGCCGAAAGTCGAAGCTCTTTAGGCTAGCACAAGTTTGAAGTCTTAGCGCTGTATGTGCTTAAAGTATTGTCATGCGCACGAATTTCTAACCTGGATTTTGTACAAGGGGGTTTATCGTTGGCGTCACGAATTGATTCGTGTCAGTTTCTTCTCGAGTTCCAGGGCAGGGACTGGATGCGCGAAATAAAAGCCTTGCAGGCGGTCACAAGAAAGAAGTGACAACGAACGGACTTGCTCGAGGGTTTCGACACCCTCGGCAACCACGTTTAAACCGAGTTGGCGTGCCATGGTCACAATGACTTGTACCAGGGTTGGATTGGCTTTTTTAGAATCGAGCGCCTGGACAAAACTGCGGTCTATTTTTAAGGTGTTGATCGGCAAATGCTGCAAGTAACTCAGGCTCGAGTAACCCGTGCCAAAATCATCAATGCTTAAGCTGATGCCGAGCGCCCGCAGTTCGTTCATGCGGTTGATGGTGACATCAAAATCGGTCATGAACACACCTTCGGTCAGTTCCAAGTCTAAATATTTGGCATCCAAGCCCGTGCTCTCCAGGGCGGTTTTGACCGATTTGACAAAATCTGGACGCAAAAATTGCAGGGCGGTGACGTTGACTGAAAACTGAATCGGCTGGTAACCGGCGTGTTGCCATTTTCTCGCTTGAACGCAGACTTGCCGCAGCACCCACGAATCGATGGAGGTAATCTAACCCATGTCCACCGCGATTGGAATAAAGGTTTGCGGCGAGATCATGCCAGTCCCAGATTTCCAGCGCAGCAGTGCCTCACAGGCGACCAGGCTGTTGGTCAGGTCAAATTGCGGTTGGTAATACACTTCAATTTCTTGGCGCTCGAGCGCCCCGCGCAATTTGATCTCGAGGTCGTGGCGTTCGGTGTACTGGGTGTTTAAGCTGTCGGTAAACCGTTGAATCGCGTTTCGTCCAAAGCGTTTGACCTGATACATGGCGGTGTCGGCGTTGCGAATCAGCGAATCTCGGGCGGTGGCATCGTTTGGAAATAAACTTAAACCCACGCTGGCGGTAATAAAGACTTCGGTGTTCATTATTGGGAATGGTTTACGGATCGTCTCGAGCATCGCCTCTGCGACGGTTTCGAGGTCAGAGGGGTCAGCAAAGTGGTCGATGCGCAACATGAACTCGTCACCGCTCATGCGTCCCACCATGCCGAGTGCCGCGAATCCTTTGGATAGCCGATTTGCGACTTGGCGCAACAAATCATCGCCGGCGGCATGTCCGAGCGTGTCGTTGATCTGTTTGAAACCATCCAAGTCCAGCAAAATCAGACCGACTTGCTCGCCTGTTTTCTCGAGTACCTCCAAGCGTTTCTCGAGTTCGATTTCAAAATGCGAACGGTTTGGTAATTGCGTTAAGGCGTCATGACTCGCCTGGTAGCTCAGTTGCTGGTTCAGTTCGTTTTGTTCGACACTGACCGAAGTTAACCTGGAAACCACCTCGAGCGATTCCATTTCGGCTGCCAGCGGTACGCCAGGCGTGTCTCGAAATGCCAAAATCGCGCCCATCAACACGCCGGCACTGGTCAAAATCGGATAGCCCAAAGCGGCTTGAATGCCGCCTGATTCCATTAAAACACGGTCTTCGGTTGTCAAGTTGTCATCAAGGTTGGTAAACCATGACGCCCGACCCTCTCTAAACTGTGATTCAAAACGAGCGGCAGCATTCGAACCTACCCGCTCGAGAAAGTTTCTCTGAAACGATGCCGAAAGACCCGGTGCGGTCATGTGCCAAGCATTTTTATGCCAGTACACCACCGCGCAACGTAGGTTTGGAAAGGGCGCTTGAACGATCTGGGTGATGGAGTTCAAAACCAGATCGAGCGGCTTGCCTTGCGCCAACAACTCGAGTGCGTTGTTGCGGGCAATCTCGAGTTGTTCGGCTCGTTTGCGGTTGGTGATGTCACGGCGCGTCGAAATACGGTGGCGCACCCGTCCAAATTCGTCTTTCACCGGTGCAATGCTGATCTCAACCCAAGTTGGTTTGTTTCCCTTGTAATACTCGAGCAACTCGAGTGCAATCGGTTTATTTTGGCGTACCGCTTCATAAAGTCGCTCGAGTTGAACTGAGTCGGTGTCTTTGCCGTTTAAAAATGATGGTTCTTGCCCAATGATTTCACTGGCTTGATAACCACTGAGTTGGATGAAGGCTTCGTTGACGTAAACGATTTTAGAACGAAACGATTTCTCTGAAACCGATTCCTCAACCTCACTGATGATGATGGCGTCGTGGGCGTTTTCCATCGCCGCTTCCAGCAGCCGTCGTTCGTCATGAAGTTTGGTTTGGGTGATGTCAAACATGACACCGCGTTGCTGATGCGGTTGGTCGGTGTTGAAAATCTGGGTCACCAC
>JANLWR010000650.1:0-2677 GCA_031364625.1 Deinococcales bacterium
GGGTCATCTTTTCGATTGGCGGGAATCTGATGCCCTCAGAATTGGAGGTCGAATTGTGAGCCATAAAATGCTGTTTCTGTTCGCGCCAATGCTGGCATTGATGGCTTGCACCCAAGTCCCCGCAGCAAATCCCACAAAACCTGCGCCAACAAACTCGAGCCGCGTGCTTGGCACAGTCGAACTGAGTTTTGACCCCGCAAATACCCGCAGCAAAGCCAAAGTCTCAACTCGAGCGGCACTGCCTGACAATGCCGCCAGTTTTACGGCATCAAGCTTTAGCGATTTTGCCTTCACCTCAACCAGCACGCGTTATCTCAGCGCGACGTTCAACGTCACGAACAACTCGGGCGCAGATTTTGACAATTTGACGCTGTATGCCTACAACCAGGCAGGCAGCAATTTGGGCGGCACAGCCATCAAGAATCTGGTGAACTTTGGCGGCGGGGCAATCACCGCCGATGCTGCGGCGCAAAGCTTGCTGCCAACGCACGCCATGACATTGCTCACGCCGACAACCTTAGCCGTTGATGCCAGCCGCGCCGATTTCCAAGCCTTCAAACCGAGCGAAGTCTCGAGCCTGCAAAGCCAAGCCCTGGGTTTGGGTGTGGTGCTGGCGGCTGACAACATTCTCGAGTATGGTTTTGTGGCGCGAAACGCGAGCGGTGGGCGCAACATTCCCAACGGTGGAACTGGAACAATCACGGTTTCGTACCGCGTGCCAGAATCGAGTTTCACCAACTCGAGCAGCCCGTATCGTTTCGTGGCGAATTTTGTACTTTCAAACGAAATCGCCAGCCGTGTGACTCGAGGACTTGATGACACGACCAGCGAGGCGGACGCTCGAGCCAGCGCTTTAAGTGCCACAACATTTTTGATTGGCAGCGACGGCGAGGCTTCTTTGAGCGCCAGTTCGTTTCGGACTGGAAATATTTTGACCGGCGCCAACCCAACGTGTTTGGTGCAAGATGTTGGCGCTCCGACCTGTACCAAACTGACCGAAATTGGCACGATTCAAGGCACGGCAAGCTCGAGCGGTTTGGTTGCCACCGCACCAACTTTTGAAGGTGTCGTGGTCGGTGATTTCCAGAACAGTGTCGGACCACCCGCCGTCACAAAACTGAACGGTTTTTTTGTCCAAGATAGCGATGGTGACGGCAATACCAATTCTTCGGACGGTATTTTTGTCTTTGCGCCAAGCGCCTCCGATTTGGCGGCTGGCGATCTGGTACGTGTGACGGGCACAGTCGCCGAGTTTAACAATGCCACGCAAATTTCTGGCACGGTGACCGCCACCAAACTTGGCACGACCACGCAACCCGCCGTGACCGACATCAGTTTGCCCGTTACCACTTTGTCCGATCTCGAGAAATACGAGGGCATGAGGGTGCGTTTCACCAACACCTTGACCGTGACCGAACACTTCCAATTGGGGCGTTTTGGACAGGTGGTTTTGGCAGCCGATGACTCGAGCAACCAAACTGGTACGGATGCGCGTTTTGACAATTTCACGGCATTTAACAGCCCGAGTGCGGCAGGTTATGCCGCATATTTGACCGAACTTGGCAAACGCCGCATTTACCTGGACGACGCCAGCAGCAAGCAAAACCCTGACCCGATTCTGTTCGGACGTGGTGGCGCAGCACTTTCTGCCAGCAACACCTTGCGCGGTGGTGACACCGTAGACAACCTGAGCGGTATTTTCAGCGAGGGTTGCAACTCGAGCACTTGCGGTACAACCGACCTTAACAGCTTGCCCGTCTACCGTTTGCAAACCGACAGCCCCGTGAACTTCAACGCCGTCAACGCCCGCTCGAGCACCGCCCCAGCGGTGGGCGGCACACTGCGCGTCTCGAGTTTTAACGTACTCAATTTCTTCACCGAACTTGGTACGGTCAACATTTCCCGACCTGTGGGTTGCACGAACACCATCGGTGCGAGGGGGGCGACCAATGCCGCCGAATTCACGCGTCAACGTGACAAGATCGTGCAAGCCATTGTGGGCATCAACGCTGACGTGTTTGGTCTAACCGAAATCGAAAACGATGCCGACTCGAGCACCAACGCGATCAACACACTGGTCAACGCCATCAACGCCATTGTCGGAGCAGGAACCTATGCAGTCATCTCGAGTCCGAACGTGGGTTGTGACGCGATCAAGGTGGCGTTTATTTACAAACCAGCCAGCGTGACCCCAATCGGTGCGGCGGCTGCCCCCGCGACAGGTTTTGGTACGGGTTCATTCGATGATCCGCCAACAGTCAACGACGGTAAAACGGGTCGTAAACCACTCGCACAAACCTTCAGGCAAAACTCGAGCGGCGCGGTGTTTACTGCCGTCATGAACCACTTCAAATCCAAAGGCTCGAGCGCGGGCGGTGCAAACGATGCAGATGCGTTTGATGGTCAAGGCTTGTCGAACGGAACACGTACCAACAATTCAAGGGATTTACGCGATTGGCTGTCCACCAACCCCACAGGTACAACCGACCCTGACTTCTTGCTGTTTGGTGATTTCAACGCGTACCACAAAGAAGACCCGCTGACCACGCTCGAGACGGCAGGGTACAGCAACTTATTACCGACTACCAGCTACTCGTATGTCTTCAGCGGTCAATGGGGTTCACTCGATCATGCGCTTGCTAACTCGAGCATGGTTGGTCAAGTGGCAACCGCCGAA
>JANLWR010000667.1:0-3468 GCA_031364625.1 Deinococcales bacterium
CTTGCCGCGAGCGATCAAACGGGTCAGGGCGACCTCGTTTTCTTTTTCTTTCAAAAAACCGATCACCACGCCAACGCCGAGTGCGTCGCTGGTGTAAAGGCGTTTGGCATCTTTAAGCAACACGGTGCGAACGACCGATTCGGCTTGACCCAAATCTGAAATCTCAGACAAACCTGCAAAAGCCGCAAGTCCGTCCAGTCCACCCGAGCCACTGGCGATTTGTGCGAAACGATCAGAACCAACCTCTTTACCGCCAGCCACAAAATAGCGCTCGAAGTTGCTCGAGATACCCTGGGCTTTCAGTTTGAGGGCGGTCATGATGTTCGCGCCGTCAATGTCGCGTTTGAAGTATCCGGTCAAGGTGTCACTCGAGCGTTTGAGCGCTTCGGAGTAATAGGCTTGATCTAAAGAAACCTCGAACGCCAGCAAATCGTTGTCGCCAGCGAGTTGCGCCACGGCGGTTCTGAAACTGTTCGCCAGAGGATGCCCAACCACGTTCAGGTTTTGCGCCAGCGAACCCAAATCGGGTGCGGTAGCCAAACCGGAGAGCACGGCGGGTTTGATCGTTCCGGCGGGAATCAAACTTTTTTCGATCTCGTCGCTGCCACGACCCGAGAACTTGCCTCGAGCGATGGCTTTAAGGTTGAGCAGATCGTACTTGGAGAGTAGCAAACCAATCTCGCGTCCGGCATTGCCGTCACCAAGACCAGCCAATTTTTGAGCCACACCAAAAAAGTTCCTCGAGAGTGCTTTGTCCAACTCGTTCAAACCCGCACCCTGAGCTGTGGCATCACCAAGGTCAGGGGCAAGGTCGGTTTCGGTCAGGACGCGCAGATACTCGCTGTAAGATTCGGCAGAAAGCGCCTCCTCGAGTTTCGAGGAGAGCAACTTGGAGTGCATGACGCGCACCCGCGCATTGATGTAACCGTAATCGTCAGGCACAGCGCCTCAATTCCCCGTCAACGTTCGGGCGACTTCGCTCAGAAGTCCATCTCGAGCGCGTCCAAGACGACCCAAGAGGGTGTTGGTGATCGAGGATTGACCACCTTCGGCGACGGCACGCACTCCAGTTTCGACATCGCTGTTGGCAGTAATTGCAACGTTCAAACCCGCGTTTTTTGCGGCTTCGGTGGCAACCGCCACGTCATCGGGGTGAACCTCGAGTTTTGAGATGTTGCTCAGTGCGCCTTGAACTTCACGAATCAATTTCTCGAGCACGTTCTTGTACTCGCCGCTTTTGGTAAAGCTGCGAAGCTCGGTTTCGGCTTGATTAAAAGATTGTTCGGTGGCGACATGGTTGGCGTTCAGACGTTGCGATGCCGCGTCCAAATCGGCAGCGCTTTTTGCACGAACCTGAGCCGCAACCAGTTCAGCCTCGAGGGTGCGACGACGAGAATCGACCAAGCTTTTGGCTTGCTCAACCGCGTTTTGCACGATCACGTCCGCTTTGGAACGGGCTTCGCTGAGAATCGCCTCAACTTCCGCGTTCGCTTCGGACTCGAGTAGGGTGGCTAGGTCAGCCATGGTTTATTTCACTGCGCCTTGGAAGAAGATCACAACAAGGAAGCCGAAGATCACGAGGGTTTCTGGAATGACCAAGTAAATCAGGAGCGTACCGAACAAGCTTGGCTTTTCGGCAACTGCGCCTGCGGCGGCTGCACCGATACGACCTTGTGCCAGACCCACACCGACGGCTGCCAAGCCCAAGCCCAAACCTGCACCGATGGCTGCCAGACCGCCACCGATTGAAGTGCCGCCTTCTTTAAGGAACGATGCTGCGGTGGCTGCCGCTTCTTGAGCGAAACCGATTGAACCGAGGGCGAGAACCAACAACGAAATCAAGAATCCGTACTTCTTCATATAACCTCCGTAAATGCTTCCAAAACCATTTGTTTTGAAAAACTCGAGAAATCTTATTGCTTGGGCGCTTGGCTCAAGCGAGCGAATGGCTTGTACTGCCGACCACTACCGTCGTAAAACCCGAACTTGGTAAAGAACTCCGCGTAATGCAAACGTAAAGGCTGCAAGACGTGACCGATGATGGTGAACAAAATTGCCAGGAAATGAATCAGCGTGGCAGCAATAATGCCACCAATCACACCCAAAACGCCGAGCGCCAGACCTTTACCGCCGCCGACACCCATGCCCAGACTCCAACCCGCGTCCGTCGCCAGTTTCCCAAGCACCGCGCTCGAGAGACCAACCGCGTAAAGTCGCAAGTAACTGAGGATGTTGCCACCGTTGGAAATGATCTCGATGAACATCATGAACACGCCGGACAAGAACACGCACGCCACAAAAACCAGCCCGCAAACGGCGGCGATGATGTTGACAATGCCTGGCGTGCCTGGGTTGCGGAACGAGTACGAAACCAAAATCAAGCCGACCAGACCAAAGAACATGCCAATGCCTTCATAGGTGTGTTTTTTATCGCCGTGCTGCAATCCCAAACGGAAGCGAATAAACCAACCGTACAGAATCTGCAAGATGCCAGGAATCAGCGACAAGATCAGCATCAAACCCGTGGCGGTACTCTCGAGACGCGGAATCAGGATTGGGATCAAACCTTTGGCTTCGTGTGCCGCTTCTCCTGCACCTTCAGCGGCATGACCTACGATGTAAAACAATCCCAGGTGCTCGCCGAGTGTACCGAAGAATTCGCCGTAGACAAAGCCGAAGATAATACTCCAGACCGCCATGTGGGTTAAAACAGTCGCCACGTTTTTAAGCGGTGCGCCCGAGACGGCAACACCCATGAAATCGATTTTGAGCGTCTGACCTCTGTCAGCCATGCCACGCAACAAAAACGCGAGTGCCAAAGAAATTGCACCCAAGCCAATGTCACCAATCACAAAACCAAAGAAAATCGGGAAGCACAGCGCAATCACCCAAGTTGGGTCAAAGCTGCCGTACGCAGGCGGTGCGAAAATGCCCATCAACAATTCAAACGGTTTAACCGCAGGAGCATTGTCCAGCGTGACTGGAACATGCTCGGCGTGATGCGTTGGGGCATCCTCGAACTGGTAAATCACTTGACCCTTCAACGGCGCGAGCGCCATCTCGAGGCTGTAGGTGTTCTTTTTGGGCAACCAACCGCGCATCGCAAAACCGTACTTGCCAGCCACCGAAGCGTTGACCGCGTCGTAACGACCAAGTTCGTCGCGCAACTCGAGCCGCGAGGCAGAAAGTGCGCCCGCATGTTCGCGCTTGAGACGCTCGAGACCATCGTTCACGCCCTGCAATTCTTCTGGGGCGGTGCGGGCGCGTTCGTTCATCAATTCACTGGCGCTCGAGAAACCAAGGTTCTCGAAACGACCTGGCAGACGAACCTCGCCCAAACCACTGCGGGTTAATGCGGTACGAGCCAAGGACAAATCTTGCTTCTTGACTGCCAAAATGCCAGCCTCGAGGTTGCCAGCCGTTTTGTTGCCCAAGGCATAATTCAGACCAGCGTCTTTCAAGGTTTGC
>JANLWR010000701.1:0-3878 GCA_031364625.1 Deinococcales bacterium
CGTGAACTCGAGCTACAAATGGAAATTCTGGAAGCCAGCACTTTAGAGCGCAGCGTCAAAACCCGTGAGGTCGTTGTACCCAGTATGCGCGTGGACGTCGTTGGCGCAAAAGGCTTTGGCGTTTCAAGGGCGTACTTCCAGGCGGGCATTGAGGGTAAAAACGTGCGCATCAACGGGCAACTGGCAAGCTCGAGCACCAGCATCCGTGAGGGTGACACCCTGGTTGCCGAGCGCCTTGGACGCATCGAATTTAAACGCGTGATCAACGAAACGCGTCGCGGGAATTACAAACTCGAGCTGGAAGTGCATAAAAGCTAAGTTTTAGCGCGGTGTGGTTGGGATGACCACTGGCGCAGGAGTGCTGGCAGGTTGCTGCGTGGTCGTGGTTGTCCGAACCCGCCTTCTGCGCCGACGAGTCGTCGTGGTCGTGGTGCTTGTTCCGGTACTGTTGTTGACCCCAGTGCCATTTTGATTTTGCCCTGTCACCACTACAGGTGGTGGCGCCGGTGGCGCTGGCATGTTGACACTGCGGCTGGCTTTATTGCCCACCGCATCAAAAGCCTCGATCAAAATAATGCCGCGCCGATTGCGGTTGACCACGGCATAAAATGGCACTTTGGCAGACGGCGCAATGTTCAGCGCCTCGCCGTTGACCAGCACTTTTTTGACCTGCATGTTGTCCTCAATAAAACCCGTCACCGCCACCGTACTGGACAGCGAATCGAGGTTCTCGACCTTGATGGTCGGTTTTTTGGTGTCCCGCGTGATGTTGATTTCGGTGGTGCTCGAGTGACCGTGAATGTCCACCGCACGCACCTCGTAAGCCGCCTTTTGCGAACTTAAGGAAGTGGCAATGAACGAGAACTTGACCAGCTTGCGTCCGCGCTGATCCTTAAACTTGGGATCAACCATCAAATCGCGTTCGCCGTTCACCACAACCTTCAACACCCCAGCGTCATCCCAGGCGTAACCTTCAACCTCGAGCTTTTCGGTTTGGGTGACTTTGCCGTCACGCGGTTTGACAATCACAATCTGCGGCGCAATCGAATCGACATCACGGGAACAGCCGACAAAGGCGAGTCCAGCAAGGCAGGCAAGGGCAAAACGCTTTAACACCCGAACAGTATAGACGCTCGAGCTTAAGATTGTTCTCACGAATGATTTGATTGAATGCAGAAGCTCGAGCATTTCAACTTCAAACCAAGGACTTCGCTTGCCAAGCCGCAATGCTTTTCGTCTCCAGGTCAAACACCACACCAACGCCCGTCACAGGCTTACCCGCAAAACCTTGCTGGTAATCCTTCTCGAGAATCTGTCGCAACGCAGCCTCTGACGTGCCGCCAATTTTAAACTCGAGAATCACAAACTGATCTGGCATTTCAAGCACCGTATCAATCCGCCCCGTACTTGTTTGCACTTGGCTTTGCACCTTAAAACCCGTGCTGACCAGCATCAAGTGAATCAAACTATGGACATACGTTTCCTGTCTCGGGAAAATCTCGTAAGGAATACCCGCCAGCACTTGGTTCATTCTTGCGAACAAAGCATCAAAGTCCAAAGCAAACAGTGCATCTTGAAGCTCGAGCGAGAAACTGCTGATGGTACTGGGCAAAAAAGCGCCGTACTCTGCAAGCAAACCCTTAGAGAACGCCACTCGGACTTCTTGATTGGGATAACCCAATTCGTAACGGGTGCCGACCATGTTCTGCGTTTTCTTGGTGATGGTTAAATAGCCTGTTTGGAACATCAAACCGATTGGGTCAAGATTGGTGACATCTGTTGCCACCAAAGGTGCGGAATCCGAAGCCAACATTTCAAACTTAAAGGGATCAAATTGCTGCGCCCGAATCATCTCAATTAAAAACGTTGGTGTACCCGTTTCATACCAGTAGGATTTAAAATCTGGATTTGCCAAAAACAACAAGAAACTAAACGGGCAATACACTTTGTTGATAGCATCCCACGAGTAACCGTTGTACCAAAATTGAATCGCATTCCAGAGTTCAGGCAAAGGTGTTTGAAAATATTTTGCGGCATTCTCGAGGTAATCTGGAAAAGCAAGTTCGATTTCTGCTCTGGTATACCCGCAAAGCGTCGCAAATTCTGGATCGAGAGAAATGTCTTGAATGTTGTTTAAATCAGAGAATAAACTCAGCTTTCCAATCTTGGAAACACCAGTCAAAAACACCATCTGCAAATAACCATCGAGCGGTTTAAGAACACCGTAAACACTTTTTAAAACCCCTTGATTTAAAGTCCGTTGTTCAACATCAAACAAGAAATCGGTAATGGGTTTATCGTACTCATCAACCAAAACCACCACTTTTTCAGTTTTGGAAAGCTCGAGAATCAATTCCTCAAAAGCACTCTTTGGCGTGTTGGACAGCAGGGTTAAACCATACTCTTTTGCCGTTTGTTGAAAACTATCAACCAAAGCCACCTCGAGCGACCGTGCAACAAAATCCAAGCGACTGAAATCGAGTCGAATCACAGGACGCGGTTTAAAATCAAAATGATCCTCGAGCCACAAACCCTTGAACAAATCTTTACGACCCTCAAACATCGATTTGATGGTTGAAATCAACAACGACTTTCCAAAACGCCTTGGGCGTGCTAGAAAAAATGAACCGCCTTGCAAAAACGATTTGAACTGCATGGTTTTGTCAACGTACACGCAGTTTTCCTCACGAAGTTTAGCAAAATCTTGAATCCCAATCGGTAAACGCATACGCACAGTTTACAACCTCGAGCATCAAGCCCCAAAACCTCATGGGTCGCAGCTACGATCTTGAGCCTATGCCCGTGACTTTTTCTTCTCTTCGCCCAGAACACCGCTGATTAAACCCGAGGCGAGACTTAAAAGCACACTGGCAAGCAATGCGGCAAAAAACCCACCCGTCTCGAGCTTGGTGTAATTGGCGACCAGCAGCAAGACCACGGCGTTGACGACAAAACTGAACAGACCAAAGGTCAAAATATTGAACGGTAGCGTCAGTAACAACAGCACTGGGCGCAGTACCGCATTGGCAAGTCCTAAAACCGCGCCGGCGATCAAATAATCACCAGCCCCGCCGCTCGAGAAGAAAATAAGGTTTGGAAAGATGGCGCTGACCACGTACAAAGCCAGGGCGTTAATGATTGTACGCCACAAAAATCTTGTCATGAGCGGTCTCCTTTTTGATCTCGAGCAATTAAATCCGCGTCATTTGGTTCTGGTGGTACAGTTTCGTTGGGCATCAAAATCCAACCCGCCACGTAAGTCACCAATCCCAGACCACCAAAAAACACCAGCACGATCATGACCACCCGCACCAAATTAGGGTCGAGTTTGTAAGCTCGAGCGATTCCGGCGCAAACCCCCTCGACGCGTCTGCCTTGTCTTGGGCGCACCAAGCCAGGCAGCAGGGGTTTGACTTCAAGCTCGAGTTCGGGTTTTGTTTCTGGAATCAGAATCCAGGCGGCAAAATAGGCGATCACGACCAGGGCGTCAAGTCTTGGCACGGTAATCAAACCCAGCGCGGCAAACACAATCGTCAGACGCACCAAAGCCGGATGTACGCCCAAGTAGGCGGCGAGTCCACTGGCAACGCCTCCCAAAATTCGATCTTGTCGGTAACGAGACAGTTTGCGTTCAGTCATAAAAGCAACTCCTGACATGGTTACGCGGTTAAAGATTCAAAAGTTCCGAAACAACTGGAACAATGAGCATATACCCAAGATTGAAGCTAAAGTTTATTAAGGTTCTCTTCACCGCGAACGCACAAAGAAGCTCAAGACTGGACTTATGAAATCCATGATGAGATTTAGAAAAAACGGTATCGCAAAATTGATTCCTCTCGGCTTGGTACTTGCTGGGCTGTTGGTGGCTTGTCCACCAG
>JANLWR010000728.1:0-15467 GCA_031364625.1 Deinococcales bacterium
TGGCCGCCACCATCCGGTCGATTCGCGCCGTATAAGCGGCGCGGTCGGTCACGAATTACTCAGTGTGCTCGAGTGTTCCAGCCTCAAATTCTCGGAGTTACGCCTTTACGCCAGCCCACGAAGCGCCGGTACGAAACTCGAGTTCAAAGGTCAGCAACTGACGGTTGAAGTCATGCCCGAGGGCGCGATTGATGCCGATGTGATTCTGGCGAGCGCGGGCGGCAGCATCAGCAAATCCCAAGCCCCCATTTGGGCGGCTGCTGGCGCGGTCGTGATTGACAACTCGAGTGCCTTTCGCTATGACCCAGAAATTCCACTGATCGTTCCAGAAATCAACGGTGATGTGCTGCTCGAGAAAGACTGGGTGAAGGGCGGCATTGTGGCGAACCCCAATTGCACTACTGCCATTGCGGTCATGGCGTTAAACCCGATTCACAAGGCTTACGGCATCAAACGCGCGATCATCAGCACCTACCAAGCCACCAGCGGCGCGGGGGCAAAAGGCATGAGCGAGTTGCTCGAGCAAACCCGAAACTCGCTCGAGGGGAAGCCAGTTGAAAACCATGTTTTCGCGCACAGCATTGTCTTTAATGTGATTCCGCACATCGATAGTTTTCAGGGCAACGGGTACACCAAAGAAGAGATGAAAGTCGCTTGGGAAACCCGCAAGATTATGCGAGCCAATGACATTAAAATTTCGTGTACCGCCGTGCGAATCCCAACCCTGCGCACGCACTCGGAAGCCATCACGCTCGAGCTTGAAAACCCCGCCGACCCCAGAGATGTTCGCGCCATTCTCGAGACTGCGCCAGGGGTTGAAGTGCGCGATGACCCAAGCCAAAACTTGTACCCCATGCCATTAACCGCCAGTGGCAAGTATGCTGTCGAAGTCGGACGGATTCGCTCGAGTGAAGTGTTTGACGGTGGGCTGGATATTTTCGTGGCAGGCGATCAACTCTTAAAAGGCGCGGCGTTAAACGCGGTGCAAATTGCGGAATACATGCAGGAAAAAGGTTTGCTGAACTAAGACTCGAGAGGTGAAATCATGTTGAAAACCCCGTACTCGCATTTACTGAAAACCCCGACGCTCGAGACTGCCGTTATGGAACTCGAGTTTGCCCTGAAGTTTGAAGGCGAATTGATTGCCTTGCCCTACATCGACACGCAAAAAGCGGGCGAGGATGGCAGATGGTCCAAAAAGCAAGAATTGGGTCATTTGATCGACAGCGCCCTGAACAACCATCAGCGTTTTGTGCGGGCGCAAATCCCAGCGCACCTCGAGAATGGCGTGTTAAAAATTGCGGGGTATAGCCAAAACGATTGGGTGCGCGTGGGCGAGTATCAAACCAGGGTTTGGGGCGAGTTGGTGCGGTTGTGGAAAAGTTTAAACCAACAGGTTTTGCACGTCATGAAACATACCTCACCAGAATTTTTGCAAACCCCGTGCAGCATCGGCGGCGGTGAAGCTCTGACGCTCGAGTTTGTGATGGTTGATTACGTCGGGCATCTCAAGCACCACATTGCGCATGTGCTCGAGGAAGTTTAAGCAACTTGGGCTTTTAACGTCTCGAGCGAAGTCCAAACTTCTTGACCGTTTGATTCATCAACTCGAGATTGCCGAATTTGGTCAATTACTTCTTGTGAAACGCTGCCTTTCGCGGCTTTAGGTGCGTTGCGTAGTTTTATGGTCAGTGGATGCTCTTGTGGCAAAATAGCTTCTAACACCAGCATCTCGAGTGCTTGTTTGCGCGTCCGAATGCCACGTTGTTTACGAAATTGGTCAATACGTGCCAGGGTTTCGGAATTGACCGCTTTCTCGAGATACGTCATAAACTAAGTTTAGCAGGTTAAACGCATTTGTTTTGGAGGATTTTGCATGATCGTCATGAAATTTGGTGGAACGTTAATGGGTTCCACAACCGCCATTCAGCACTCCGCCTCCTTGGTCGCTGCCAGTACCAAAACGGGTATGAAGGTGGCTGTCGTGCCCAGCGCCATGAGTGGCGTGACCGATCAACTTCTGAAAATTGCGCACAGCGCCGAGCAGGGCGAACTCGAGTTTGCCAATGCCGAGATTGATTTGATCAAAACCAGGCATATCAACACCGCCTTCGAGCTGGGCGCGGCGCAAGGCTCGAGCACCAGCAAAAAATTGCTCGAGATGCTGGAATCTTTAAGCCAGACCGTGCACGGCATTTACTTGCTGCGCGAGCTGTCACTCCGTTCCAAAGATTTGATCGTGTCCTTTGGCGAACGCCTGAGTGCGCCCCTGATGGCGGCGGCGCTCGAGGGTTTGGGCGTCAAAGCGCACGATCTGACGGGTGGACAGGCGGGTTTGGTCACCAACAATAATTTTGGCAATGCCCGTCCTCTGCCCGAGGCGTACACCCGCATTCCAGAACGGCTCGAGCAACTTTTTAATGACGGCATCACACCTGTGGTCACTGGGTTCATCGGAGAAACGCTCAAAGGCGTCATCACCACCCTCGGGCGCGGCGGCAGCGATTACACCGCCACGATTCTGGGCGCGGCACTAAACGCCAGCGAAGTCTGGACTTGGAAAGACGTGGACGGCGTCATGACCACCGACCCGCGCATCGTGCCAGAAGCCCAAAACCTCGAGCAGCTTTCTTACCTCGAGATCATGGAAATGGCGTACTTTGGCGCGAAAGTGCTGCATCCACTGGCGGTCACCCCGCTTCAAGACAAAAACATTCCGTTGCGCGTCAAAAGTGCCGCCGACCCAAGCTTTCCTGGAACGCTGGTGACCGCCGAATCCAAACCGATCAAGAACGTCGTCAAAGCCGTGACCGCCATTCGCAGCGCCGCGATTCTGGATATTTCTGGCGCGGGTATGGTTGGCGTACCAGAAGTGGTCAGCAGAATTTTTGATGTTTTGACCGAAAAAAGCGTCAATGTGTTAATGATTTCGCAAAGCTCGAGCATGGCGAACATTTCACTGGTCGTGCAACAATCCGATGTCAAACGCGCTTTTGACGCGCTTCAAGCGCAATTTGAAAACAGCGATCTGGTCAAAACCATTGAATACTGGGAAGGCATCGCCATTGTTGCCGTGGTTGGCGAAGGAATGCGCGGCGCGAAAGGTGTCGCCGCAAAACTTTTCACCGCCGTCGCCCTTGAGGGCGTCAACCTCGACATGATTTCTCAAGGCTCGAGCGAAACCAACATTTCGTTTGCGATAGAAGACGTGGACACCGTGCGAACCGTGAAAGCGATTCACAAAGCCTTTAACCTCGAGAAACTTGAGAACGCGTGAGGCTCGAGGCGTAAAATGGGTCACAACAAAAAAGAACGTCGCGTGATTGCTGGGTTGCTCAAACACATTGAAATTCACGAGCAAAAAATTAGAATAGAACAAGCTCGAGACATTCCAAATCAAAACTTGATTGAAAAATGGAAAAATGAAATTCAAGCTGCCGAAACAACCGTAATCCGACGTGCAAAAAGACTCCCTGGAGGTGAAGTGTGACATTTTCAGAAGCGCAAACAACCAGTCAAACCATGCTTGACGAACTCGAGCAACACGCCAAAGGTTTTCGCAAAGCTTTAAGCGCGTGGCGTAAAAATCCAAATTTGGACACGCAAGCCAAACTCGAGGCGGAAGTGATTGTCTTAAAAATTCATGCGGAACAGACTGAATTGGCGCTCGAGGAAGAGACAGCGCTTTCGCCAGAAGATGACGTGATTTCAACATGAAACATCCGCTCGAGGTTGCCTTGCGAAATGCGCCAAAGTTACCGAAGAATTCTGTTTCCAAAGAAGCAATCGCACAATTTGAGCAATCTCGTCGGTTGCAGGCTGCTGGGTTGGAAAAATTTATTTCACTCGAGGAAGCCATGCGGCAAAGAAAAAAATCATGAGCGAATGGATTGAACCCGTCACACTCGAGGGGCGTTTTGTTAGGCTCGAGCCTTTAACCCTTTCGCACGCGAATGCAATGCGTGAACATTACGACCCGATTGTTGAAACCTTCATGTCTCGAGGTGCGCCAAAAGACACGGGTTTGCAAGCGATGGAAGCGTATATTGAGATGCTGAACAGCGAACCAAACCGCATCAATTTCGCCATCTGCCTTCAAAACTCTACGGATGTTGCGGGAAGAATCTCGTACTCCGAAATTCGCCCCGCTCACAAATCTTTAGAGGTTGGCACGATGATCGTTCCCAAATTTCAGGGTGGTTTTTGCAACCCTGAAAGCAAGCTTTTATTGCTCGAGCACGCGTTTTCGGTGCTGGGTGCGGTTCGGGTGCAATTCAAAGCCGATGCCAGGAACGAGAGGTCATTAAAGGCGCTCGAGAAACTGGGCGCGACCCGCGAGGGAACATTACGCAAGTACCAAACCCGCCCCGATGGTTTTGTGCGGGACAGTGTGGTGTTTAGTATTTTAGACTCGGAATGGGAAGCAGTGAAGGTGAAGCTCGAGAAGCGGGTTCAGCAACTCAAGTCATAACAAGTTGTTTGAGAATTCCCGTTTTCAAGCGGTCAAGTTTTCACCGTGACAATGCTTGTACTTTTTCCCACTGCCACACGGACAAGGTTCGTTCCGTCCAACTTTTGGTGTCTCTCGGCGTATCGTTCCGCTACCACCGAAGCCAAAGCCATCAATCTCGAGTGCGTTTGTGTTTGTCAAGCTCGAGCGTTTGGTGTTTTTTGGTTTTAACAACCCTCGAAGCAGTTTGACCAGAATCATGATGAGTTCTTGATTGTGCTCGGCTGTGTTTTGCTTAAATTGCTTGCTGCTGTGTAAGTACGCTTCTTCAAATTCTAGGATTTGGTTTTTGCCCACGTTCGCTTTTTGCATTTCATCAAAGTCCAGTAAATACGAGAACATCATGACGCCCACGCCACTTTCGTGTTCGACTTCGGATTCCATTAGTTTCTCGAGCGCTGCTTGATCGAACACAAAAGCTTTGGCAAAGCCTTTCATCCAAGTTTGGCATTGTTCTGGGCTGCCGTCGCACCGTGGCGTTGGCGTGGATTCTTCGGCGGCTATTCTGGCAATCTCGTTGTAATACCGAAACACCAGTGCGAACAATTCTTCGGCTTTTTTTGGGTCACGGCTGACACTTTCTTCGGTCAGTGCCATCTGAATCCATTCGCTGGGTGTGACAAAGTTTGGCATGGTCACAATGCCGTGCAAAAAACCATCCAAACCAGTCAGATCAAATGATTTAGCAGTCTTAAATTGTTTTAAGTGTGTCTCGAGGTTTTGAACGTCGTTGGGTGTTAATTCTGTGACCAGGTTCATACTTGGTATTTTGACATGTTCTTTCGGTTAAGGCGACGGTTGATCTTTCGGGTATTCTAATGTCGTGAAAGTTTTATTTCTGCCTTGTGACACCCGTCCTCCGACCCTCGAGTTGCCGCATCAACTGGCGCGGGTGGCGGGTGTGGAGATGGTTTCTCCGCCGCTCGAGATGCTGAACAATCTCAACATTCCTGGTGACACGACTGCCATTGCCAATTGGTTGCAGGGGAATGCCAGCACGGCGGATGTTGCCATTATCACGCTCGAGACGCTGTGCTTGGGCGGCATGATTCCGGCGCGGCGCGTGTCGGATTCGCTTTTAGTTGCACTGTCAAAACTCGAGGTTTTAAAAGAGTTAAAAACTCTCAATCCAGCTTTGCGAATTTTGGCGTACGGCGTGATCGTGCGCGTGGGTCACGACGATGATCCGCTCGAGGAAAAACCGTATTACGGACAGTGGGGCGCACAGTTGCGACTGGTTTCCGAATGGACGGACCGAGTCGAACGTGGGCAGGATGCGGGGCAACTCGAGGCGGCGAGGGCAGCCATTCCAGCCGAGATTCTGACCGATTGGCTTGCTACCCGAGAACGCAACCATGCGATTCATCAACGTGCCATTGAAATGCTGGCAGACGGTACGCTCGAGCATCTGTGCTTGACGCTTGACGACACCACGGTTTACGGTTTGGCGGCGCGTGACAGGCGGCGGCTCGAGGCAAGAATCGATGCGCTGAATGTTTGGGACAAGTGCGATGTTTACCCTGGGGCGGATGAGGTTGCGGCGGTTTTGCTGGCGAGGGCGCTGGTCAATCATCCTGGCGAGAAACCGACGGTGTTCGTGCGTTATCCCTCGAGTCTCGCGGAACAAGCAATCATGTTGTACGAAGACCGTCCGCTTGGCGAGTTGGTCAAAGCGCATTTGCGGGCGGCGGGTTGTGTGCCAGTCTCGAGTCCTGAACTGGCAGATTTGATTTTGGCGGTCAATGCGCCCGCCATCAAGCAATCGCACCGTGAACCCAATTTTGAGGTTGTTGATACTGCCTCGAGAAACTTGGGCGAATTTCTGGATCGAATCAGTGACGATTTGGCACTGAATAAACCCGTCGCGGTTGCCGATGTCGCCTATGCAAACGGCGCAGAATCGCGTTTTGTGAACATGCTGCTCAACCGCACCGAGGTTAGCAAACTGGCGGGTTTCGCAGCTTGGAACACGGCTGGGAATACGCTTGGCAGCGCGATTGCCTCGGGCGTGATTGCGCTTCACGCCCAAGACACGGTGATTCAAGCCGAGGCGGTCTTTGCCAGGTTGGTGGACGACTGGTTGTACCAAACCAAAGTGCGCTCCGAAGTGCGGGTGATGCTCGAGCATCCAAGCCCCTTCGAGTTGGGGACACTAAAACCGGTCGCCGAAGCCGAAATCACAACCCGAATGACGCCGCTGGTTCAAGACCTTTTTGACCAGCATTTTGCGCCGTATCTGCCCGGCATTCGTCTCGAGTGGGGACAACCGCGCCTCGCGTGGTCGAGGTTGTTCACGGGCGTTTTCCCGCTCGCGTTTGATCGAGATTATTAGTAGGGGCGCTGCTTGCCGCGCCTTGCCCTGCGCCTGCCCTGCGCCTGCCCTGCGCCTGCCCTGCGCCTGCCCTGCGCCTGCCCTGCGCCTGCCCTACGCCCTGCCCTGCGCCCTGCCCTGTGCCATTGCACGGCTATTAAAAAATCAGGGCTTCTCGCAAACCCAAAATTCCGTCCACGCGCCTGGTGTTGTCATCATCGAGATCATGATTCCAAGGCTCTGAAATCAGATAGCAACGCAGTCCAGCCGCTCGCGCCGCGCCGACATCGTGGCGGGTATCGCCTATCATGATGGCGTTGTGCGTCTCGAGTTCAAAATGTTTTAGGGCTTGGTGCAGCATGTCGGGCGCGGGTTTCATGGCGCTGGCGGTGTCTCGAGAGAGGATCAGGTCAAACGAAATCTGGTGTTTTTTGGTGACGGTTTGGGCGCTCAGGCTCGAGTTGTTGGTCAGCAGTGCCGTCAAAATACTTTTTTGTTTTAACTCGAGCAGCAAATCAATCATGCCGTCTCGCAGAATGCTTTCGGCTGCGACCCGTTCCTCGAGTTGCATGAAGGCAGTCCGGGCGGCTTCGGGCAGGCGGGGAAGGTTTGGTACGACCAGTTGATCGGCGGCAATGCCCCAGGTTTGTTTAAATTCGGGCAGTCCGTCGGCTACACCCTCGAGAATCGTGCCGTCCATATCGAAGAAAAAAGCTTTAATCACGGGTTCAGTCTAACAGGGTGCAGCAAAAAACCTCGGGTCAGGGGTGGCTCGAGGTCTTCGATGAAAGCGAGTTTAGTTTGCAGTGTTGGCGACAGTGCGCGGCAATGGACGGGCGCGGTTCTGGCGGCGGCTTTCACCGTTGCTGACCTCGAGTTCGCGTTCTTCTTGCAAAATATCTGCCCATTCACCAAGGCTTTTCAGACCAGCTTCGACAGCTTCGACAGGGGTGCGAAATTTTGTGCCTGTGAGGAAGCGAACTGCGGCGCGTTTCATGTAATTGGTTCGTTTCATTATGTTTCCCTCCGATTGCTTTTGAGTGTTAGATTTTGGTTTGCCGTTTTGGACTTGGGATTAGTGTACATATCTAGCGTCACACGAACGTCACACGGCGTCACACCAAAACCAGAACCAAGTATGCTTCATGAAAGCAACGTGTTAAACACGTCTTCACTCAAACTAACCCGAATCGTCTGGGCAATCGACACGCCATTTAAACGAGATGAGTCTGAAGTTCTGACCTCAGTTTTATCCAAGCTCGAGGTTGGCATCAAACTCTGCTTTCGAGCTAAACTTAAACTGTGATTCACACGCTGACCCTCAACCCCACACTCGATTTAACCTATATTGTCGATGCTTTTTTGCAAGACGACACGACCCGTGCCCATACGGTCTACCGTTCACCTGGCGGCAAGGGAATCAATGTGGCTCGGGTGGCAACACGTTTAAAGCACGAAAACGTGGCGCTCGGTTTTATTGCGGGTACAACGGGTTTGGAAGTCACGCAACTTCTCGAGGCTGAAGGGGTGAACACCTGGTTTACGCCCGTTGACGGTGTGACACGCACCAATCCGATCTTGCAAGACAAAGAAGGTCATCAAATTCGGGTTTCTGCCCCAGGACCAAACGCCACGCTGCGTGAGGTCGAATCGCTCTGGGAGAGTGTTTTTTGTTTGCGTGAACCCGATTTCTTGCTTGCCAGCGGCTCGAGGTTGGCGGGAGTGCCCGATAATTTTTACGCCAAAATGCTGATTGAAGCCAAAAAACGCGGCATCAAAACCGTGGTCGATGCCGACGGCGCGGAACTCGAGCGCGGCATTCGGACGGGCGCGTATTTGGTCAAACCAAACAAGCACGAATTAATGCGTTTTGTTGGGCGCGAACTGCCAGAAATAACGGATGTGATTGCCGCCAGCCGTGAAATGATTCAGGCGGGTGTCACGGTGGTTGCGGCAAGCCTTGGCGCCCAGGGCGCGTTGTACATCACCAGCGATCAGGCGTTTCGCGCCATTCCCCCAACAATTCAGGTGTCCAGCGCGGTCGGTGCGGGTGACAGTTTTCTGGCGGGTTTGCTGGTCAAACTGAGTGAGGGCGCAACGCCACTCGAGGCATTAAAATTTGGTGTGGCTTGCGGCACGGCAACCGCCACCATCGCTGGCACGCAACTGTGCAGCTTGGAGCGCATCCTCGAGATTCTGCCCGAAGTCCAAACCGAGGTGCTGTAATGTTCAACAAAAACCTGGGCGCCGGAATTCATCTGGGGTTGCTCGAGGAACGCCACGCAAAAGATCTTTCAAAATTGATTGACCGTAACCGTGCTCATTTGCGCCAGTGGATGCCCTGGCTCGATTGGAACACCAGCGAAGCCGACTCTCGAGGTTTCATTCAGCGTTCGCTCGAGCGTTTTTCGAGTGGCAACGGCTTTGATGCTGGCATTTGGTTTGAAGGCGTGCTGGCGGGCACAATTGGACTGCATTACATCAATCACAACTCGAGGAAAACCGAAATTGGTTACTGGCTCGGACAAGAATTTACGGGTCATGGCATCATGACCAAAGCCTGTGCCGCAATTCTTGAACATTGCTTTGAAGATTTAAAACTGCACCGCATCGAACTGGCTTGCGCCACCGAAAACGTTAAAAGCTGCGCGATACCCGAACGACTTGGTTTTACCCTCGAGGGCACGGCTCGAGAAACCGAATGGTTGTACGACCATTTCGTCAGTCACAAACGGTACGGTCTTCTCGAGGCGCAGTGGCGTGCAAGTCGAAATTGATTTTTGTAGGGTTCGCCGTGCGCACCGTTGTTCACGCGTTTATGGTGCGCGAGGCGACCCAAGCCCGTCAGGTGCTGTAGTAGGGGTCAAGAAGTGCACCCTACCAGTTCATGTTGCTCGAGAAGCCTCAAGCCTTTACAGGATGCGCCAACAACCGAATCCCGTTGAGCACCACAAACACCGTGCCGCCTTCATGCGCGATCACCCCGAGCGGTAGCGGCACTTTTCCAATGAGCGACAAGAATCCCATAATCACGATCACACCGAGCGCAAAGGTCAAATTGAAGCGCACCATGTTGCTGGCAGCCCTGGCGAGTTGAACCGCCCCCGCAAGGCGTGACAGGTCGTTTTTCATCAAGACCACGTCGCTGACATCCAGCGCGGCGTCCGAACCAGAACCCATTGAAATGCCAATGTCGGCGCTCGCCAGGGCGGGCGCATCGTTGACACCATCACCGACCATTGCCACGCCGCCGTGGTTTTTCAAATCGCTAATGACCTCGAGTTTTTGTTCGGGCAGCAATTCGGCGCGAACGTCATCGACGCCCAAATCTTTGGCGATGTGCTCTGCCACGGCACGGCGGTCTCCGGTCAGCATGGCGACGCGCAAACCGGCGCGGTGCAGGGCGTTGACTGCGGTTTTGGCGTCGTCTCGAGCGGTGTCTGCGACTGCCAGCAATGCCAGAATGTTGGTTTCGCGCCCGAGAATCATGGTGGTTAAACCTTGTGTCTCGAGTTGGTTCAGTTGGCTTTCGATGTCTGGGGTTAAAACTGCGTTTTGCTCGAGTGCCAAAACTCGAGTGCCCGCCCAAACGGTTTGTCCTTGGTAATGACCGACGATACCTTTGCCGCGAATGCCTTGAACATTCTCCACGTTGGCTGGAATGCCCCTGTAAGCGCTTACGACTGCCGCCGCGACTGGGTGCTCGGAATGTTGCTCGAGGCTGGCGGCGAGTGCCAGTAAATCGCTGTACGTTCCATCGATGGTTTTCAGTTCGACCAGTTTCATCTTGCCGTTGGTCAGCGTGCCTGTTTTGTCCATCGCCACGGTTTTGACCCGTGCCAGTTCCTCGAGTGCCGCGCCAGATTTGAACAGTGCGCCCGCCCGAGCGCCTGCCGCCATCGCGGAGAGCATCGCGGCTGGGGTGGCAATGACCACCGCGCACGGGCTGGCAACCACCAGAAACGTCATGGCACGGTACCAAGCCGCGCCAAGCTCGAGATTAAAGACAAAATGCGCAAAGACAAAAACCACTGGAATGCTGAACAAGACCGCAATCGTGTAGGGTCCCTCGAGTTTGTCGGCGAATTGTTCGGTCGGGCTTTTGGCGGCTTGGGCTTGTTCGACCAGCCTCGAGAGTTTGGCGAGCGTGCTTTCACCCGCCGGTTTTTCGACCCGAACCCGCAACACTCCCGAACCATTGAGTGTGCCTGAAAATACCGTGCCGCCAGGTTCTTTTTCGACTGGAACACTTTCGCCTGTGATCGCGCTTTCATCAATCGCGCTTGAACCGGTCAGAATCGTCGAATCTGCCGCGAATCGTTCGCCGGGTTTGACCAGCAAAACATCGTCTTTTTTGATCTCCTCGAGTTTGAGCCATTGCTCGCGCCCGTCTCGAATCACGGTTGCACCTTCTGGGGACAGGTGCATCAAAGCTTGAATTGCGCTTTTGGTTCGCCCCAGCGCCCAATCTTGCAGCGCATTTGAAAGGCTAAATAAAAACAATAAAATAGCGCCGTCTTCGGCGCGGTTGACCGATGCCGCACCCAAGGCTGCCACGACCATCAGCAAATCCACGTCAAGTTTGCGCTCAACGAACAGGGTATGGACTGCTTCCCTGGCGGCAGGAATGCCACCAGCCAAAAATGCCAGTCCGTAACACACCCACATGATGGTGCTTGCACCGTTGGCGTTGGCAACAATCCCGCCCAGCAAGCCAAGCAAAGTGAGTGCCGTCAGGCTGAAAGCCCTGGTTACCGGGTCTGACCAGAGTTTCTCGAGTTTGAAGCCTGAGGGTGTTGGTTGTGAGGGAAATAGCTTACTAGGAATCATTCCTAATAAGATACTCCAGACCCCCTGAATAAGTAAACCAAGCAAAATGCTCGAGATTCCATTTTCAGAGTCTCGAGCATCCAAAAAAAGCTGTGTTTACCTTGTCTCGAGGCTGCCAACGAACTTCTTCAAAATGCCCTTGTTGGGATCAAACAAAAACGGATTGACCGATTCACCCTTCTCGAGCGTCGTGATAAAAGCCCTCGCACCAGGGACGGTCAAAGAGTACAAATTTAAAACGCTCGAGCCACCCTCAGAAACCCGAACTTGCGTGCGACGTTTTTGCGCCAAAGCTTTCAACTCGAGGCGTTTTTGTACCAAAGCCTTAAGCTGTGCTGGTGTCAAGATTTTGGTCTCCAGGGTTTTTAAAATGCCTTGCGCATCATCAGGTTCGAGCTTGGCGTTTGAACCCAAACCACGCAGCAACTCGAGCAGCGGTTTTGATTGGCTTTTACCAAATGCCAAACCAGGCATGGCATCAATTTGCGTGGCAATGTTGACCGTGTTCATCAACTCGAGCACGGGCTGGTATTGATCGAGGGTTTTGGTCATGGTGGGTTGCGCGAATGCGAAACAAAAACCAAAAACGATCAAGCTTAAAAGGTATTTCATGGTTGACCTCGAGCTTTATTCTGCCGTCCAGAGGTGAGTTTTTGAGGTTAGACGCCTGAGAAATCAAGCTCAGGCGTTCAGACTTTTTTACTTCGCCATGTGGTGCTGCATGGCAACTTGAGAATCTTGGTAGAAGTCGTTCTGACGGGCTGGCGAAGGCGCGGCAGCCCCAAGTTGATAAGCCTCGTACCAACGGAATGGTTTTAATGGCACGCCAATCGCTTTGGCAGACTCGAGCACGATTTTGTAGGCGGCTTTGGCTTTAAAACTCGCCTCGAGATAACGCATGTCGCCGTAAGACTCGAGCGCATCCGATGCCAGGCGGTCTGCGCCAGACAGCAAACCGCGCACTTGTCTGGCTTTGGGATTTTTCACCAGATCGCCCAAGATCGCGTTCGATTGGTTGATGTAGGTGGCGACCAGGTAACGGTTCATGTTGTCACGGTCAAATTGCGAGAAATCCCAGTTCAGGTCGATGTAACTCATCATCGTGTTGGACTGGTCGCCCAACCACGAGTAGGTGAAATCGCCGGTCGTGCCAAAATCGATGTTGTCCTGAAAATCAAAACCATCGTGCGGGTGCGACATTGCCAAATGATGCCCAACCTCGTGAATCAGCGTGGTGGTCAAACCATAAAACTGATTGAGGTCGGGGGTCACAACCGCATCCACAAAACTCTGTGTTCCAGTTTGGTAATCGTCATCGGCTAAGCCAAGGAACGGTGCTGGAACGTTATCAGGTACGGTGTAAGCCACAATGGGCAGTTCATAATTTTTTTGGTCAAAGCCAATCAGCTTATCTAAATTGAGTAAGCTGTAAACAAAAATACTCGCGCCAGGATACCCACCAAACGCATCGGGGTAACAGGTGGTAAAGTTCGCCACGCATTCATAGGTTCGTTTGGCTTCGGCGGTGTAGACCTGATCTTTTAACTCGAGCTTAAAGTCGGTCAAGGGTTGAAGTTTTTTCAGTTGCTCGAGCAGTAATTTTTTATCGATCAGGCTTTTGCCGTCCAAACCAGGCACGCCCTGGTAGACATTGGTGGCAAGCTTCACCGTGTCGGGCAAAACGGGTTGCGTCAGCCCCACGCGGTACAGCGGCGAAGTGGTGAACAGCAAATCGATTGCCACGTAACGCACGATTTTGCCCAAATCGCCAGACAGGTCGTTAAACGCCCTGTAAGTCGGTTTGGTGCTGCCGTAATCCCAGATTGGCGGCATCCGGTAATCGGTTTGACCATCGCCGTCAATGTCGGCATTGCTAATGTCGTACATGCTCGAGTTAAATTCTGGACCGGCGGAGAGGTCAAAAAACCACAACCTCGAGAGTTTGCCCAAACCGCCTTGCTTGTCGTCTGGGGTCGTGCCGCCCCAGGCGATCATCTTCCTCGAGCTGCGCAGCGCTCCAAAGTTATAACCCGTGTCTGGGTCGGGTTCGTCGGTTTTGGTGTAGACATGAAATTTAAAGTCGGGGCGGTCAAACCAGTTGACCAAAAACACCGTGTAATCTTTGGTGTTGACACCCAAACGCTCTGGCGCGTTGTACGCCAACCATTTTTCGACGCTGGGCGCGTCGATCCAATAATTTTTGTCGATCACTTTGCCAATGTTGCCGGCGTTGGCAGGGCATGGAGACTCGGCTTGGCAGTTGTAATCGGCTTGGAATGCCGTCAGTGGTTTTTCCACGGCGATGTGTGAAAGGTGCTTGAAGAACGCGTTCTCGAAGGATTTATCGGCGAATTTGATCTTGTAATCATACCCAAAGCTTGTGCCAGCATATTCGGGCGTGCCATAAAAACTGGGTCCTCGGTTCACAGCTTTGTACTTGCTGGGTAAAACTTTCTTAAACGTGTTCAGGTTGACGCCTCGAGCGCCGCCGCCTTGGTTGTAACCCACGAACACCAAATTGATTTTCAAATCCTGATGAATGAATTTGAACTTTCCCGGTTGCAAGGTCTCAAGCTCTAAACGCGAACGAAGGTCTTGACTGGCGCTGTCGGCTTGGATAGCCTCCTGAGGTGGTGTTTGATTGCAGGACGCCATCAATGCTGCAAGTCCGAGAATTAGAGCAACGCGTTTATACATGAGCGGTACCTCCGAGGTTTGTAAGAACAGCTTAAGCCCAAAATCGGTGCGAACAAGTCTCAAGATAATGACAGCGCTCGAGTTCAAAAATGGCGCTCAACCAGCATTTTGACGACCTGGATTGCATTTCAACCTCAAACTCCAAGATGAGAGACTCGAGCCATAAAAAAGCTCGAGATCAAAAAAGAATCTCGAGCCTTCAAAAAACTTTGGTTATTCAAATCGAGCGTCAGTCCACTTTTCAGAACTTGCCGCACTTTGCACGGTCTTCTCGATAAAATGCACACCTCGCGCACCGTCAACCACCGTCGGGAAATCACCCTCGAGCGCACCCAGCGCCGTCCCAGATTTTTTGGCACGAATCGCTTCGGCAACACCAACATAAAGATTCGCAAACGCCTCGAGAAACGCCTCGGGATGCCCAGCCGGAATCCGAATCGCTTTCTTCGCCGCATCGCAAAGATAATCCGCACCCCTGGTCAAAATTTGCCGCACACCACCCAACGGATTAAACTCGAGATAATTCGGATTTTCCTGATGCCATTCGATGCCGCCGTTTGTGCCAAAGACCCGAATCCGAATGTCGTTCTCGCCGCCGACCTGAATTTGCGAGGCGATCAAAACGCCTTTTGCGCCGTTGGTAAAACGCAGCAGCAAATTGCCGTCGTCGTCCAATTTGCGCCCAGGCACAAACGAAGTTAAATCCGCGCAAATCGCATCCAGTTCCAGACCCGTAATCGTTGCCATTAAATTTTCGGCGTGCGTGCCAATGTCACCTATCGCACCCGCTGCCCCAGAACGCGCCGGATCGGTGCGCCAATCGGCTTGCTTTTGCCCACTCGCCTCGAGGTTTGTGGCAAGCCAACCCTGGTTGTACTCGACAATCACTTTGCGAATAATCCCAAGGTCGCCGCGCCGCACCATTTCTCGGGCATGGCGCACCATCGGATAACCCGTGTAATTGTAGGTGACGCCAAAAACCACGCCAGATTTCTCGACCGTGCTGACCAAATCTTTGGCTTGCTCGAGTGTGTGAACCAAGGGTTTATCGCTGACCACATGAAATCCTGCCTCGGCAAAGGCTTTCGCTACAGGGTAATGCACATGGTTCGGCGTGAC
>JANLWR010000742.1:0-4601 GCA_031364625.1 Deinococcales bacterium
TGAACCGCACGAACAACGCTACGAACGAACCCGGGAATTCATGCTGTTGCTGCGCAAACTCTGGACGCAGGAGGGTGCGCTCGAGTATCAAAGTGATCGTTACCATTACGTTGGCACGGTGCTCGAGCCAAAACCTGCGCAACCAATCCCGCTTTATTTTGGTGGTGCGTCCGAACCCGCCATGCGCATTGCCGCCGAGCTAGCCGATTGTTATTTGCTCTGGGGCGAACCGCTCGAGATGCTGAAAACCCGTATCGCCCGCATCAAAGAACTCGAGCTTGAATTTGGACGGAGTTTGAAAATCGGGCTTCGGACGCATGTCGTTGTGCGCGAAACCGAAGAGGAAGCCATTGCTGCCGCCAACCGAATGATCTCCAAGATTGACCCCAAAGTCCGGACAAACTTCATGAAATCCTATGCCAAGGTCGATTCGACAGGGCAGGGCAACCAGATCAAAATTTTGCAATCCGCCCTCGAGAAAGGTGATTTGTTCATCGAACCCAACCTTTGGGCTGGCGTCGGCATGGCGCGTTCTGGCGTGGGTGTCGCCATTGTCGGCAATCCCGAACAGGTCGCCGCCAAAATTCGCGGCTATCAAGACATCGGCATCGACACCTTTATTTTCTCTGGCTACCCGCACCTCGACGAATGCCGACGCTTTGGCGAACTGGTCATGCCACTCGTCAAAAACACGCCAATCTCGAGCGAGCGAAAATTGTTTGACGTTGGTGTCGCGCCCACCATCTGAAGCTCGAGCGACATGTTTTAAAAAACGATTCTGATACCAAATTACGGGGAACAGTCATGCTTTATCGACTGTTCCCCCGACCAGAGGGTGTGGCAACAACACGGAGTAAACGGGGTTAACAAAGTTATCGCAAGAAGCGACCATGCCCGCGAGGTGCATTTTATGGTCAAGGAGCGACATAACGGAGTGTTCCCGTTTATTCCGTATGACTTTTCCGATGATTGTAGAACAACGAAATCCTTGAGCCACACGCGTAGCAAAACTAAATTCCCTTCTCTCGATGTTGAGAGAAGGGCTAGGGATGAGAGCAGAAAGAGCAATTGCTGCATTTGGTTTAAGAAAGCGTTTTGACCTTCTCGAGCACTTCATCCGCATGAAGTGAAAATTCTCCAGCCGAATTTTCGACGTGCTGCAACACCACAACGCCTTGTTTGTCAATCAAAAACGTGCCACGGGTGCTGATGGCTCTTTCCTCGAGCGCCACGCCGTAAGCTTTGGCAGTTGCCAAGTTCATGTCGGCAAGAAGCGGCACTTCGATGCCGTAATCTTTCGCCCAGGCTTTGTGGGTGTGAATGCTGTCACGGTTGATGCCCAAAATAACGGTGTCATGCTCGAGAAATTCGTCTTTGTAGGCACTGAATTCTGGCAGTTGGATGCTGCACACCGAACTGAAATCGAGCGGGTAAAAAATTAAGAGTACATTCTTGCTGCCTTTAAACCCCTCGAGCGTGATGTCCTCGCCGGTGTGGGCTTTGAGGCTAAAGTGTGGGGCTGGTTGACCTGTTAAATCCATGTTGTTGCTCCTCTTCTCGAAAAATTTGCGACTCGAGGTTAACACGGCTTTGTCAGTCTGTGGAATCTCGAGGGAACAGAGGTTTATCGGGGTCGCGGGCTGGCAAGGTGATGTTGTAGTGCCGTGACAGCAAGCGTAGTGAAAGCGTGATGATGACTCCCGCGCTGACTGCTACGTCGCTCGAGATGAATTGGTGCAAAATAAACACGGTCAAACTTCCTGCCGCCGCCGTGCTGGCGTACAATTCGCCCTTTAAGAAAATACGCGGCACTTCTTTCGCCAGCACATCCCGAATCACGCCGCCACCAACGCCGGAAACCGTGCCGACAAAAATCACGCCAAGTATCCCAAAACCAAGTTCGATGCCCTTATTGGCTGCGGTCGCCGCGAACAATGCCAGCCCCAGCGCGTCAAAAAACTCGAGTTCGGATTCGCGTTTCTCGAGGTAGCGGTAGGCGAAAAACCCCAGCAAAGCGCCGAAAATGGCAGCCCAGAGCAGGCGTTCGTCCTTAAACCAGATGGGCGGCGTTTGACCCGTCAATGTGTCGCGCAGGCTGCCGCCACCGACGGCGGTTACACAACCGAGCACGATCACGCCCAGCAGATCAAACTTTTTTCGCACGCCGAGCATTGCGCCGCTGGCGGCAAATACAATCGTACCGATCAACGCGGCAATCTCGAGCAGGTTCACAAGCACATGATAGCCCGAAACTTGATTCTCAAAAATTTGTTCAAATCAATGAATTCTGCTGGTGATGCACGGTAAAAAATTTAAAATCAGGCTCGAGTTTTGATTTTCGCGCCAGCTTGAGACGACTGGACTTCGATTTAATGTTTTGATGGCTCGAGAAAAAACACAGATATTGTTTTCATTTGCCCACGCCAGACTCGAGTTTAGAATGTGCAGCATGAGTTGAATCCCAATCTGGATTTGAACATTTTCTCAGAAAAGTTAAGGTAGCATTAAGAAATGAACATGAAACTAAAGTGGCTGCAAGGAATTGGAATCACGGTCATTCTTTCCACTGCGATTGCTTCCTGCGGTGAGAGCACACCTCCAACAGTGGTGCTGCCCGAAGTACAACCGGTACTCTCGAGCGAAAATGCAGTCTCGGCGGCTTTGGGCGTGCAACCCCGAATTGTTGCCAAGTATTACCGCATCAGCCCTCACGAACGCGATGCTGAAGGCGGTAAGAGCAAAGAATTAAAACTCGAGGCATTTTATGACGGTGTGAAATACCAACCCAATGGTTCGGCATTCCCAGGGTTTGAAAACTGGGATGAACTCGATCTTCCAGGTTGGTGGTCAGACAGCACTCGCGCCGATTGGTTGCGAGTCAGCTTAAACCGCGATGCAACCGTTGGCATTTTGGCGGCAAAACGTCTGCCTTGGATGGATGCTGGTTGGGTCGAGGGTTTGCTGCCCGACAAGAACACCAAAACTTTTAAAAAATCGTTTACAAAAGGCGATGTCAAGTTGGGTTCGCCTGGAAAAGCTGGAACGGATAAGGCATACACGGTTGTCTTTGCCGAAGCCAATGGAACGGCGACACTTGCGCCGACGCTGGCAACCAATGCGCCCACAGGCGCGACGCTGCCGATTGCCAACGACACCTGCCCAGCTTGGCTCGATAATTTGTACTCAACCATTGGACCAGACGGAATCTCCTACAAATCTTGGCATCCACAAATCGATCCCGTCTACTGGTGTTATTTCAGGCACGAACACGGTTCTGACCCTGCTTTGGTCGGTTTGCCAGGTTGGGCGCTCGAGTATGTTGCCGCCAAAAACAACAACCAAATGGAAATCCATGAAGGCTTTAAAGGCATTGCGATTCGGGATACCGAACACGGTTTCGGTTGGTACATCAATGTTCACTCCGAAACCCACGATTTGCACCGTGTTTGTACCCAAAAACATACGGTGGTGATGATTGTCACCGACCTGAAAAAAACGTATCCAGATAATATTGTGGCAATGCTCGGGTATAAAGGTGACTTTGGTGCGTCGCAAATCAACCAGGACATTGCTGGGAAGCATCCCGAAATTCAGGGAACTGCGGCAACTTGCCCCAAGCAATCCGATATCACTGCTGCCGTCCAGGGTGAGTATTTCAAGCGAATTCGAGTCAAAAATGCTGGCGATGGTCAAGACCGCAATGGCGATTATGAAAAATGGCAAGGTGGACTCAATCCAACCCTTGGAATGGATGTCGCCGATTGGTTCGATGGTGGCAGCGAAAAAGGACACGCCTTCCCAAAATTTGAGATTGACATTCGCAACCCAAGCACCACCTGTAACGATTTAACCTGCTCCCAGACCGTGACCAACGATTCGCACGGCGATGAGAGAACATTCTTTGTTCCGAACATGACGCTCAAATACAACGATACCATCAGGTTGCTCGACCAATTCGATGGCACTGCCGATGGCTATTTCTACACCGATGTTTACGGCAAAGCCCAACGCCAAGCCACCGATGCCGACGCGATCAAGCAGTACATCAAACCTGGCTTAAACATTCTTGGACCAGACGGTGGTTATGAAACCGAAGACGGCTGGCGCGGCTTGTACGGTGAACGCGCCGATTCGCCCCATATCGAACTCGAGAATGCCTTGGGTCTGACCAACTAAACTCCAAACTTAAAAGCGCTCAGGTCAATCCCTGAGCGCTTTTTTTACAGCAACTTGCACAATGTTTGACGCGAAGCGTCGAACATTGGCGACCAAAGGGAGTGGCACAGATAGCGCCTTGCATAGAAGTGAGAGCAAGAATTGCGTCAACGGATATGCAAGGCGCTGTATTGAGGCTCGAGATTTTAATTAAGGTGCAATGACTGGCGGTTTTTTAATGTCCCAGCCGTAATCCAAACGAATTTCTTCATCGAGTGAACGGTCATTGTCGCCCAAAGGATAACCGTAAACAAAAAAGTAAGGATTTGGGTCGGTTGCAGGATTGATGCTCGAGTCAACTGCCACGGTAAAGGTGGCATTGCCTGTTGCAGAAACGACTTGCTCGATTGGGGTCACGCTTAAATGTGAGCCTGAACTGCTGACCG
>JANLWR010000790.1:0-4630 GCA_031364625.1 Deinococcales bacterium
CAAGTGCCCAACAGATGTCGTTTGTGTCAGCACTTTTCCACAATGCCCAAACGGTTGTCATGGATGCGCTCGAGTTACCACTGCGCGGTATTTTGGTCGAAAAACCCCTTGGAAACACGTTTGCTTCGGGTCAGCGTTTACTGAACGCCATCCAAGCACGTCGTTCGCCAATGGCAACCCCGCACAATTTACTTAAAGTCGCATACGTCATTGGGGTTTGCGTTTTTATTGAAAATTTCGGGCACGGCTTCGCTCGTGCTCGAGTTTTCTTTTGGTCTGAGGAGCAGGAAGCTCGAGCGGGCGGTTGTGTTTGAATCAATCGGTTTGGAACGAATTCAAAATCAAAAATGAGATCGGTTGTACTCGAGTTGCCCCAGGTAACAATTCAAGAGCGAGGCAGACCACACACCCAAACAAAATTATTGCCTAGTCTAATTTCATAGCGTATCCAAAACGCCCTGAGGTGCATTTTAAGAATGCGCTTGGGAGTTTTTGGGTGGCTCGAGATTTTAGGAGGTCATTATGAAGATCAAATTGATGTTGTCCGTTGGTTTGGTGGGTTTGGGTTTGGTTTCGTGTATGCCAAAAGCCTCAGCTCCCGCACCTGCCGCCGCGCCGGTCATGGCAGCGCCGATGCTTGATATTGTGGACACGGCTGCTGGTAACAAGGATTTTTCGACGTTGGTGGCTGCGGTTCAAGCCGCCGGTTTGGTCGAAACCTTAAAGAGCAAGGGTCCTTTTACGGTTTTTGCCCCGACCAATGCCGCGTTTGCCAAATTGCCTGCCGGTACGGTCGAAAGTTTGTTAAAGCCAGAGAACAAAGCCACGCTGGTTAAAATTTTGACGTATCATGTGGTGTCGGGCAAGGTTCTGGCTGCCGATGTCGTGAAGCTGGACGGCAAGATGGTGAAAACCGTGCAAGGCAGTGAGGTCAGCATTTCTGTGGCTGGTGGCAAAGTGAAGGTCAACGATTCCAATGTGATCGCTACCGATATCGAAACCTCAAACGGTGTGATTCACGTGATCGATACGGTTTTGTTGCCCAAGTAAAAATATTTTTTGGTTTGAATCCTCGAGCGTCAAACTCGAGGATTTTTTTGTGATTTTGGGAGGCATTTCTCGTCAGTGTCAAAGCTTCATGGAAGGGTGCTTAAAATAATGGGGTGATTGCCGACATCCATGAAACCATCAAGAACCTCTTGTTTGAACACGCTGGGTTTTCGCGCAGCGACGTGGACGTTGATTTCGAGATTCCGAACCGAAATTGGATTGGCACACTGACCCGACCGACCATCAATTTTTTCTTGTACGATCTGGAAGAGGACACCAAAAACCGTGGCAGTTTGGACAACGCGTACTTTCAGCAGCGCGGTGAAAAATCGAATACCGCCAAGTCCAGACCGCGCCGCATGAACCTCAAATATCAGGTCATGGCGATCAGTCAAGACACCAGGGATCAACACGAATTGCTCTGGCGGGTGCTGGCAGTTTTAATGAAGTTCCCGGTCATTCCCGATCATCTGCTGCCCAAAAGCATTACCGAGCTGGGCATGAGCGTGAACTCGAGGGTTTCTCAACCCGACGATGGTCCGCGTCCGAACGAGTTCTGGAACGCGCTCGAGGTTCCACCAAGACCATCGTTGTTGTACGTTTTGACCGCGCCGCTCGATCTGGATTTGATCACCCAAGAACCGCTGGTCTTGACCCGAACCTTGCGGACGTTTGACATGCAGTACCCCATTCCGGATGAGGTTCGTGGTTTGCGCCGAACGATTGGTGGGATCGTCAAACGCAATGGTGGGGTTCTTTCCGGTGTCAACATTTGGCTCGAGAACAGCGCGGCAGCCGGCAGCATCAGCGACAATGACGGACGTTTTGTGCTTGAAAGTGTTCCCGAGGGTACGGTGGCGTTGCGGGTGGTTGAACAGGGCGGCGTGCCAGCGCGGGTGATGCTGCAAGTGCCGAGCGACGATTACGATATTCAGCTCGAGCCGCAAAATGTGCTCGAGGTCAAACCGAGGAAAAACAAGTGAATGCCTTCGTCAACAAAGCAGATCAGGGCAACGTTTGGTTGCTCGAGAGTGCCAGGCATTTGCGAGAATTGTACGTGCCGTTGCGGAATAAGCTCGAGCAGCTCGAGTTGGAGGAAGAGACCGAAGTTGAAAGTATTGAACTGACCTGCCAGCGTTCCAGCGCTTTGGGAGCGTTATGCTCGAGCTTTGGTTTGAGCTGTTTTGAACGTGATGTGTTGGTGATGCTTGCCATGATGAACCTTGATGCGGGTTTGCCATCGATTTTCCTGAGCGCTTTTTCGGACGGTGCGCCGACGGTGACGTTCTTAAAATTACTTGAACGTTTTTCGCATTCAACCCACTTCGATCAAGTTTTCTTCGCGCCCGAAAGTCCGTTGCGGCGCTGGGATTTAATCAAAGTCAGTGACAACCTCAGCTCGAGCGACGTGGCACTCAATGCGCGAACGCTGGTTTTGGACGATTGGGTGTACTTGTACCTCAGTGGCATTCAAACCCTGGACACGGTTTTGCAAGGCGCGATTCAAAGCCCGAACCTCGAGCGTCACCTGACCCTAACGGCAGCTCAACAAAATATCAGCGAACACGCCAGCCAGCAGTTTGGGCATTGTCTGATCCAAATTTGGGGCATCGAAACCGACATCAAAGGCAGCCTCGCCCGCGATATTGCCCGCTCAAATGGGGCGCATTTGTTTAACTTAAATGCCAACAACATTCCCCATCAATCAGAGGCGCTCGAGCGGTTCATGGTCGCCTGGAATCGTTTGGCAAGGGTCACGCCAGACGCCGCCTTGTGGATCAACGCAGATGATCTAAGCGCTTTGGACCCAGCCCAGTTTGAGCATCAGGCTCGAGCCATCAGTCAATTCATGCTGCGTTGCGAATGTCCAATCATTCTGACCACCCGCAATCCCAGGGCTTGGGGTGTGCCGAGCGTCAGCTTCGAGGTCAACAAACCCAGCACCAGCGAACAACGCGAACTCTGGAAAGCCTACATGCTCGAGCATCAACGCTTTCAAGGTTTGGATTTGGCTCAACTCGATCTTAATATTGCTAACCTTGCCAGTCAATTTCATTTTTCGGGCACGATGATCGAACGCGCCGTGTCAGAAGCTTTTGGGCAACTCGAACCTGAAACCCTGCCCCAAGAGACGCTGGAGCGTTTGCAGCATCATCTGTGGCAAGCCAGCCTGACGTTAACGCGTCCGCCGCTCGAGGGTTTAACCCAACGCATCGCGCCTGCGGGCAGTGCCAGTTGGGATCGTTTGGTGCTGCCCGACAATGAGGCAAACATTTTAAAATCGATGGTGGCGCACATCAACCAGCGTCAAAAAGTCTTTGAAAATTGGGGCTGGGAGGCAGACAGCTCGCGTGGTTTGGGGATCAGCGCTCTTTTTAGTGGCTCGAGCGGCACGGGCAAAACCTTCTCTGCCGAGATCATTGCCAAAGAACTTGGCGTTGACCTGCAACGCATCGACCTGCCGAGCGTGGTGTCCAAATACATTGGCGAGTCCGAAAAAACCTTGGCGAAAATTTTTGACGCCGCCGAATACGGTGGCAGCATCTTGCTGTTTGACGAAGCCGATGCCGTGTTCGGCAAACGTTCCGAGGTCAAAGACAGCAACGACCGGTATGCGAATCTCGAGGTCAGTTATTTGCTGCAACGCATGGAATCGTTTCGGGGTCTGGTGATTTTAACCACCAACCAGGAAACCAGCATGGACACGGCGTTTTTGCGGCGCATTCGGTTTATCGTGCGCTTTCCAACGCCCGACAAAAACGCCCGCAAGCTTTTGTGGCAAACGATTTTCCCCACCAGTACACCGACCCATCATTTGGATTACGACAAACTCTCCCAACTCGAGGTTTCGGGCGGTAACATTCGCAATATTGCGCTGGGTGCTGCCTTTATTGCCGCCGCCTCGCAGGACGCCGCCACGGGCGTCAACATGCAGCATTTGTTGCAGAGTGCCCAGGAAGAAATCCGTAAGCTCAAACGCCTTCCGCGTTCGGGAGAATTGACCGCCTGGGTTTAAGAGGGTGTTTTATGCTCAAGAAGCGACTATCCTAGACCTTGTTCTGTCGTAGGGGCGCTGCTTGCTGCGCCCTCCACTCATTATTTTTCGCATTCCGAGTTTGTGTTTGTCCTTGTGACACGTGTCAGAGACGCTCTTCACCAAACTTTCAGTCTTACTTGACATATTTGCAGTAACATAACAAACATGACGCTCGAGCGAAGCAAAAAACCATCCCAAGTGGTGCTCGAAACCCTCAAGCCAAAACGGGCTGAGTCAACCCAAACGCCAGGTGCAAAAACGCCTTTCGCGCCAATGTCAGCCGCGCAGTTGCAACGCGCTCGAGCCAGATTTGACCGCGATACGGCGGCATTGCAACGCAAAGTTTTGCCAGTCGATTCAAGTGCGACCAATCAAGTTCCTGACCAGCAAATAACGCCAGCCCTTCCAGCCAAACAAGCCCTTCACTCGAGTTTCGTTAAAAGCCCAGTGCAATGCAGGGCGCTCGAGCAAATCAAAAACCAGAGTATTCAAGCCTCGAGCCTGCGGGCAGCGTACCAAGCCGCCATCGTGCCCGAGATGGTG
>JANLWR010000877.1:0-2728 GCA_031364625.1 Deinococcales bacterium
TATTTTTGAACTTCTGGCATTTGCGGCAATAAACTCCAAGCGCCAAGAAAATGATTGCTTTGGGTCAGTGCAGCCACAGCCTCGAGAAAATTCGCGTGACAAACACCGTGGTAGGTATCAACGCCAAATCCCAAACAGACCAGAAACTTGTGCTTCACAGACTCGAGATTCATGACTGCGGCAATACTTGCCGCATCCTCTTCTGGTGTCGCCAAATCGATTTCGTCACCGCGCATCAAACTGTCTGTACCACCGTCAACCAAAATAATTGAGTCAACCTTAAGCAACTTGACCAGTGCTTGATAAGCTTCAGTTAGTGGTTTGACGCCCGTGTTTTCAAAGGCATAAATCGAAACCTTTTCGCCTTGCGCTGCAAACCACCTCGAGAGGTACAACTCTGGAAAGTACGAACCGTAACCTTCGGTGGTGGCTTTTACTTCAACCAAAGATTCCGTGACTTTTCGCCCAGTCGAACGCATGACATCGGCAAACGACAAATTCGCCAAATGCACTTTTTTGCCTTGTGATTTGAGGTTGAAATAGAGCGGTAAACCGCAAAACACATCGTAACCGCCGCCAGCCCCAGCAATCAGAATGTTTTTGGAATTCTCAAGTTTTTCAAAAAATCCCAAGCTCGAGACGTTCACAACCGAAAATCCACTGGACGCAAGTAAAACTCGTGAATCGCGGTGCTCGAGACCATCGCATGAATCGGCAGGGCGCGTTTCCAATGGGTGGCGTTGATTTTGCGTTTGACCAGCGCAATTTCGTCCTTTGTAAACCCAAGACTTTCAATGTAATGATCCGAGTACGCCTTTAAGTAATGATGAATAATCACATCAGCCCTGGCGTAAGTAATGCCCAAATCGCTCTCGTCGGTTTGGTTCGCCTCCAAATCGGCGCTGGGCGCTTTGGAAATCACAACCTCTGGCAGCTCGAGGTGCTTTCCCAGCCCCCAAACTTGGGTTTTTAAGAGGTCGCCCAACGGACTGACGGGTCCGGTGTCGGCAATGTCGTGCCAAGTGTAATAGCCAAACAAGCGCTCGGTTTTGTTGCCCGTGCCAAGATGCAGTGCGCCCAATTCTTCCGCCATGTCAAACCCGACAATCATTCGCGCTCGAGCCATCACGTTGCCCTTGCGGCGGTTGGTCATGCCAGGAATTTCTTGCACATAACCCTCGACCATGTTGGTAATGTCAATCGTCGCAAGTTTGATGCCCAGTTTTTCGGCAACAATCACCGCGTCCGATAAACTCGAGGGGCTGGACATTTTGTGCGGCATCCGAATGGCGATGACGTTTTCAGCGCCAAAAGCCTTCACGCCCAAAGCTGCAACCACAGCCGAATCCACGCCGCCAGACAGCCCGAGCACAATCTTTTTAAAGCCTTTAACTCGAGTGACCTCTTCGCGCAAGAATTCGATCAAGAATTGCTCGACCAGGGCGTAATTCAGTTCGATGCTTTCGCCCTTAAAGCTGGGTTTGATGATGGTCAACGCACTCATTTCAGTGCCTCCTCGAGCGACGCAATCATCCCTGGCAATCCCGCCCGTAAATCTGACAGCAAGGGGTTTTCGTAGCGTGCTGGTTGAATTTCATCCAAGTTGATGCTGACAAGTACGGCTGCCTCCTCGAGAATCGGTGCTCGAGCGACAATGTGCCCGCGAGGATGGAATAACGCACTTGCGCCCATCAAACCTTTACCGCCCTCAAATCCTGGCAAGCTCGAGAGTACGGCGAAAACTCCGTGTTCGGCGGCGATGCCAGAAACCAAATTGTGCCAGTAACGCACGTTGCTGGGTTCATCTCCCTCGAGATTGCGGACTGGGCTGGCGCTGGGAATGTAAATCACCTCCGCACCTTTCAACGCGCAAATGGTGGTCGTGATCGTATGCCAGGCATCCTCGCAAATGACCATTGCCGCTTTGCCAAATCTGGTGTCAAACGCATCAAAACTGCCACCTCTAGATTGATAACGCTCCTCGTCAAAAACGCCGTAAGTCGGCAAGAAAACCTTGCGGTGAACGTGTTTGATGCCAGGATGGTCGCCGCCAAATTGGGCATACAATCCAGAGTTGTAATAATCGTTGTCGGAGCGTTCAAAAAACCCGATCACCATGTCGAGCGGCGAGTCCCAGACTTCACGCCAGATGTCCTCGAGTTCTTCAAACAATTGATCTCGAGTGATGGCGAGTTCGCGCACACCACCTTGCAAGAAATAACCGGTCAGTGCGCCCTCGGGCAGTACCAACACATCCGGTTTTTCGTTCGCATCGAGTAATTCTTGCATCGCACTTTTCAGATGCTCGAGGTTTTGGGCGCGTTTGCCCTTGCTGGGTTTGAGTTGCAGGATTCCAACTTGAAAGACTCGAGGCTGCATAAACTGATTTTACGCCGCTTGACGGGTTTTGATGTGCTCGAGGATTCAGACCTTGCGAGATAAGGTTGGCTGGCGTTGTCAGCGGCACGGGTTGAATACAGACTTGACGAACGTTATTCACTCATAAATCACTCACACTAACCCTCGAGACTGTCACAGTGAATTCCAACCCTAAAATTCGACTGTTGCTGCTGGCTGGCGGTCAATCCGAAGAGCACGAAGTCAGTCTCAACTCCGCCAAAAGTGTACTCGAGGCGCTGCCCGCCGATCAGTTCGAGGTCACGCCGATCATCATTTCCAAAGAGGGCAAATGGCTGCCCAGTTCCGAAACCAAACTGGCGCTCGAGCA
>JANLWR010000897.1:0-3533 GCA_031364625.1 Deinococcales bacterium
GGCTCGAGCAAACCCAGCACGTCGCTCGGTTCGAGGGTTGTTTCGAGCGCCAGTTGATACTCGCGTTGTTCGCCGAACAAGGCACTCGCTTGACTGGCAAGCTCGAGCGCGGTTTGCTGCATGATCGTCTCGAGTTGTTCGGTGTCGGTTGCCAGTTGCTCCCGGGCTTCTGAAACCTGTTCGTTGGCTTTTCGGGCGGCATATTCGCGTTCAGACAATCTTTCGGTATCGGCATCAAATCGCGCCCAGGCGCTTTCGGCGGTGTTCAAAGCTTGCTGTCGCTCTTTTAAGCTGTCAATATTTTCAAACCATTCCAGACTTTGTAACCCCGTCTCGAGTTCGGTCACTCGAGTTGCCAGCGTTTGTTGTTCAACCGCCAGCGTCTGATGTTGCGCCTCACCCGTCTCGAGGCGTTCCTTGGCGCTGCGCAAACGGTCTTGCTCGCGTTTCACGTCGCGCCGTGTTTCCTCGAGTTTGCTTTCGGCATCTCGCAAAGCGCCATCGGCATTTTGCAGTTGCGCCTCCAGCGAATCTCGCTCGAGTTCCAATGCGTTCTGCTCCTGGGTTTGCGCGAGGTCGCCGCTGGTGAGTGCCTCGAGTTTTTCACGCAAGACCAGCAGGCGTTCACGAATTTCTGAAAACTCGAGCGTCAAATGCCCCACGGTTTTTTCGGCTTGCTGACTGAGGGCGCTGACAAAAGTCAGTCTCGCCAGTGCCGCATCAAAAAACGCGCTGGCGATTAGATTCGATGCCCCAACTTGAGCCTCCAAAACCTCGAGTCGTCGTTGATGCTTGTCCATGCCTTCGATGCCCTCACGCAGTTGCTCGAGAATGCTCTGGTCAAGGCGCGGCAGTGACAAGCGCAGCAGTTTTTCGATTTCGGTGGGACGCACCTCGCGCCCAAGTTTCGCCCCGCGAATCGTCATCAGCAACTCGAGCAGCTTGCCGTACTCATCATCACTCGCCTCTGGGTACAAGCTGCGGCGTACCAGTTTGGCGTACTCGTCAACGCTTTCGACCACGCGCCCGTCAAACTTATCAATCGCCTCGCGCAATTGACGTTTTGAGAGCGGTTCGTTGCTGCTCGAGACCAGACTGATGCCATCATCAAATTCGATCCGGTCAGGCAGGCTGAACCCCCATTTTTGCAAATCCCTCGAGCCAGCCGACGCCTGCAAACCCAGCCCCACCGTGACAAAACCACCATCGGGATTTTGAAACTCGAGCGCCACATACGCCCGGCGCGAATCGTACTCGAAACCCGCCTCGCGGTCGCCGAGCAGGTAATAACGCAAACTGCGTTTGCCGCCGCCGAACGGGTCCATGCGGCTCGGGCTGGTGTCGCCGTCGAAAATACTGGTCACGGCGGCGGTCAGGGCGGTGCTTTTACCACTGCCGTTGTCGCCGGTTAAAAAGAGTTTGCCCGCCGCAAAGTAAAAAACCTGGCGTTGATACAACCAGTAATTGATCAAAATTAATCGCGTCGGCACAAAACGCGGTGACGGCGGATAAACCAGATGGCGCATGGCGGCGCGTTCAAAAAAACTCAATTTGACTTCCTCCGTCTTTTGCCCGCGCCGCGCTCGATGGGTGGTTTTTCGGGATCAAAATAAAACGCATCAAAACGACTCAATAACGCCTCGAGCCACCAAAATTCACCATCTTGACTGGCAGCCCCCCACGAACACCAATCCTCGAGAATCTCTCGGAGTAATTTTTCGGTACTGGTCGCCGCCTGCTGCCCCCACTTGTCACGGCGCAACGCCCGAACCTGGTCCAGAAGCGCGTACAACTGATTTTGGGTCAAACGCAAACGCCCGTTGTCGCTACGCAAACGCCCCGCCTGAACCTCAGTACGAATTGAATTCAAGAGCAGCAAACCTGCGCCCTGCACGACCCCGCGCCCAGGTGTGAACCGTTTCGCCAAACCCCGCGTCACACCGCCACGCAGCAAAAGCGCGTAATCGGCTTGAATCTCGAGCGTCCAAGACAGGGTTTGCTCGAGGTGCGCGGTCACACCACGCTCGAGGTCAGAATCTTCCAGCAGCGCGGAAAACGCTTCGGGGTCGAGCGCACGGTGCAGCGCGGGTCCTGTCAGCAACGCCCGAACGGCACGTTGCAACGGTGTGATTTGTTGCACGGCGGGTTGCGAAATCAGGTACGCCGCCCCCGCCGTAAACTCGAGCAACGCCCCGGCATGACCGCCCTCTTTGGCGTCCTCCCATTCGCCCGTGCTGGCGTCCAGCAGCCTCATTGCGCCAAGTGCCTCGAGCGCCCGTACCGCCTGCACCAACGCCCGCCGATGCTCGAGGCTGGTCATGGCAAGCCCGGATTGATTCTCGATTTGCGCGGCAAGTTCGGACAAACTAAACTGCCGCGCCTCGCCGAGCCGCAAGCCAAGGTACTCGTGATACCAGAGAATCCAAGCCAGAAACGCCGAGGCTTTGACCGAATGCAGCAACTCGAGCGCCCGCCCCGCCTCGGGAAAAGCGGGAGGCGCAACCAGCCGCAGCGCGTTCGGTCCGGTCAGAACAGTCCAGCCCGCCACCCGAGCAAAAAATTGACTGACCTCGGCTCGCCAGGCGATCACCTCTTTAAAACCATCAGCGCCCTCGAGTAAAAGTGGTTGCTCGAGCAGCACTCGAACGGCATGTTGCAACGCCGGCGGGGTCATGCCTCACCAACCAAGGTCAGTTGCGCCCCGCGCTCGAGTAGCAACGTCCAGTCCATGCCGCGCACCTCAGCCGAAGTCTCCTTGAGCTTGACCTCGAGCAAATGCCCCTCGGGACCAGCCGTGACGCCCATGTACGCCCGCTCGAGATACCCCATGAGGTCGTGAAGGCTTTCAATGTCGGGCAGCGTCAAACCGTCCAGCGACAACGTGCCGCCGTGCGTTTCAAAGAGTGCCAAGAGTTTTTTCTGACGCTGTTGATACGCCAATTGCGCCTCGCTGGCAGCCGCTTTGGCTTCGCTCGAGACTTGCCGCAATTGTGCCGTGGCTCGAGCCGCAATTTTACCGCGTGTGACTGGGAATAATTCCACGGGTTCTAAACCGTTTGACCATGCCGCCGAATCTTGATTTAGGGCGTCACCTATCGCGTGAAGCGGCGCGTTCAACCCCAAGGTTTGCACCAACGTCACCCGCGACTCGAGCGGATCGAGCGCCTCTTGCAACGACAACGCCAAACTCGAGAACGCCCCCGCCCGCCCCAAACCCAATTCGCGGGTGCGATGAAGCGCATCGATAAAACTGAGAACCCGTGTGACCGCCCCGCGCAACGCCGCGATTGCAAATTCCAGACCATCGCCGTCTTGTGCCGCCCGAGCAAACCAACTTTGCATCGCCCCAAACTCTTGCCGCGCCCGAACAGTTGTTGCCGATTGCTTCCGCCAATGCCCAAACTTTTTTTACAATCCCCTTGCGGAAATTGATCACATCATCGCCAACGAAAATCACGCAGGCCAGCATCAGGGCAACCGTGCTGGTCAGCATGATGATGAGCATCTGCTTGCGCTTGATGGACGTGTTTTGA
>JANLWR010000917.1:0-4807 GCA_031364625.1 Deinococcales bacterium
AAGGGATTCGCAAGTTCGCCGAAGATGGATTTGATCTGGTGATCGGTGTGGGCTTTGCCAACACTTCAGCCATTACCGCCACCGCCAAAGAATTCCCAGATACCAAATTTGCCGTGATCGACGATGTTCCAGATGGCGCAAACACCACAGGCGCAGTCTTCCGTGAGCACGAGGGCAGCTTCTTGGTCGGTTATATCGCAGGCAAGACCACCAGTACCAACGTGGTTGGTTTTGTGGGCGGCATGGACATTCCGTTAATTCACAAATTTGACGCTGGTTACACCGCAGGCGTGAAATACGCATGCCCCAAATGCACCGTTATCAGCAACTACGTTGGTACGACACCAAGTGCTTGGAACGACCCAGCCAAAGCCAAAGAAATCAGTGCTGCCCAAGCCGCCAAAGGCGCAGACATTATTTACGCTGCAGCAGGCGCAAGTGGTTCGGGCGTTCAAACCTACGTGAAGGACACCAAATGCGTAGACAGTGCCAAATTGCCGTCAGGTATCAAGCTCAACCCAATGAACGTGGCAATCAAAAATCTGGCTAAACCAGCCGATTACAAAGCCAAGTGCGTGGGCGCAAACGACCGTCCAATGTTCTTTATTGGGGTTGACGCCAACCAGAATTACATTGGTGACAGCGACAACAACCCAAAGACCCTCAACTACGGTTTGACCTCAATGCTCAAGCGCGTTGATACCGCCGTGTACCAGATCATCAAAGATGCCGCCGACGGCAAAGGTTGGACTGCCGGCGCTCGAGAATTCGGTTTGGACAACAACGGCGTTGGTTACGCCATTGACGGTTACAACAAATCACTGGTCAGCAGCACCACGATCAAGAAGCTCGAGGCTTTGAAAGCCGATATCATTTCGGGCAAGATCAAAGTTCCAAGCAAGTAAACTGTTTCTCGAGTTGAAAAGAGGGCGCTTTTGCGTCCTTTTTTTATGGTTTTATGGTTTGGGCTGCAAAGTGCGATAATAAACCATGAATCAAAATCACAAAGCTAAAAATGCAGTCGCCATGAACAACATCACCAAGCAATTTCCTTTGGTGCTGGCAAATGACAATGTCAGTTTTGAAGTGCTGTGGGGCGAAGTTCACGCGCTGGTGGGCGAGAACGGCGCCGGCAAAAGTACCTTAATGAAAATATTGTACGGAATGCAACGCCCAGATACTGGCGAGATCGTGATTGACGGCAACAAAGTTCAACTTTCTAACCCGAACGACGCCATCAAACAGGGCATTGGCATGGTTCATCAACATTTCATGCTGGTCGAACCGCTTACAGTCATGGAGAACATCATTTTGGGTTTAGAACCAGGCTCGAGCCTCAGCATTGACACCAGTACCGCTCGAGTCAAAGTGGCTGCGCTGATCAAACAATTTAACTTTGAACTCTCCGCCGAGGACATCATCGAAGAATTACCCGTGGGCAAGCAACAAAAAGTTGAAATCCTAAAAATGCTTTACCGAAACTCGAGCATCTTGATTTTGGACGAGCCGACGGCGGTGTTAACGCCAATGGAAACCGAAGAATTGTTCGCGTTTTTAAAAGATTATGCCTCGCAAGGCAACGCGGTCATTTTTATCTCGCACAAATTGCGCGAGGTGATCGAGGTCAGTAACCGCATTTCGGTCATGCGCAACGGCAAAATGATTGGCATGGTCAACACCGCAGGCATTACGCCGCCAGAGATAGCCCGCATGATGGTGGGGCGCGACGTGATCTTAAACGTCGAGAAAAAACCCGCCGAACCAGGCGAACCCGCCCTCGAGCTTACTGGTTTAACTGTTGGCAAACGTGGTGAACGCGCCAAAGTTCACGGTGTCAGTTTTACCGTCCGCACGGGCGAAATTGTTGGCATAGCTGGGGTTGAGGGCAACGGGCAATCCGAACTCGTCGAAGCCATTACAGGTTTGATTCCATCACATGGATCGATCAAATACATGGGCGCGAGTTTGGCTCATCAAGACTCGAGGAGCGTTCGTGAAGCTGGAGTCAGTCATGTCCCAGAAGACCGCAACGAACGCGGATTGGTGCTCGAGTATTCCACGGCGGAAAATTTGATTCTTGGCGATCAGCACACGAGTTTGAACGCAGGGCGTTTTGGCTTGCTGGATTTTAACGGCATCGAGACTCGAGCGCGAGCCTTGGTTGAAGAGTTTGACGTTCGTCCTCGCAGCATCGAATTACCAGCCTCGAATTATTCGGGTGGCAACGCCCAAAAGATTATTGTGGCAAGGGAATTGTCTCGAGACCCGAAAATCTTAATTGCATCCCAGCCAACCAGGGGGGTGGACATTGGCGCGATTGAATTTATTCACGAACAAATCGTGACAGCCAGGGACAAGGGCTTGGGCGTTTTGCTGGTCAGCGCCGACCTTGGCGAAGTCATGAGTTTGTCTGACCGTATTTTGGTGATGTACGAAGGCGAAATTGTTGGTGAAATGCCAGCTTCTGAAGCCACCGAGGAACGATTGGGACTTTTGATGGCGGGGGTTCACGGTGAATCAAAAACGCAGGAGCTGGTCTCGAGCTGATCGTGCAATATAGATTCCTCGCGAGCAAAGATTCATGGTATTTTTGAACCAAGTTCAAGGAGATTCCCATGATTGATTTTTCACTGACAGAAGAACAAAAACAACTTCAAAGTCTGGCTCGAGAGTTCGCTCGAGAAGAAATCATACCTGTTGCCGCAGAATTTGACCGCAGCGAAGAATACCCAGAAAAAGTCATCGCCAAAGCTGCCGAAATTGGTTTGTTGAATGTTTCCGTTCCAGAACACGTGGGCGGTCTTGGTTTGGGAATGCTCGACGAATGCATTTTGGGCGAAGAGCTGGCGTATGGCTGCATGGGCATTTACACCATCATGATGGCAAGCGAATTGGGCATCACGCCAATTCTGGTCGGGGGCAGTGAGGCGCAACAAAAACAATGGCTCGAGCCTCTGCTGTCCGGGGCAAAGCTGGCTTCTTTTGCGCTTTCCGAACCGGGCAACGGTTCTGATGCGGCGGCACTCAAAACCAAAGCCGTGATTGAAGGCGACGAGATTGTTCTGAACGGCACAAAAATGTGGATCACAAATGGCGGTATCGCCGAATTCGCCGTGGTGTTCGCCACCGTGGACCAAAGTTTACGCACCAAAGGAAGCGTGGCAGTCATCGTCCCAAGGGGCACGCCAGGTTTTAGCCACAACAAAATTCATCACAAAATGGGGCAACGCGCCAGTTATACGTCCGAGCTGGTCTTTGAAGACGCTCGAGTGCCAATATCAAACATGCTCGGTGGCGTGGGTGACGGTTTTAAGATTGCCATGAAAACGCTGGACAAAACCCGAATTCCTGTCGCGGCGGGCAGCAACGGTATTACAAGACGGGCGCTCGAGGAAAGCATCAAATACGCCAAAGTCAGGGAGGCTTTCGGTAAACCGATTTCTGAATTTCAATTGATTCAAGCCAAAATTGCCGAGATGTACATGGGACTCGAGACGGCAAGGCTGGCAACGTACAAGGCGGCATGGCTGGTGGATAACAATCTGCCGCATGTCTCGGAGGCGGCACTGGCAAAAGCTTATGCCAGCGAAGTGGCGTTCAATGCCGCCAACGAAGCCATTCAAGTCCACGGCGGTTTTGGTTATGTCGGCGAATACCCAGTCGAAAAATTGCTGCGCGACGCGAAACTGAACATGATTTTTGAGGGCACAAACGAAATTCAACGCCTCGTCATGGCACGGGGTTTGCTCAAAGATTGATAAGCAAACTAAAATCTACTCTCACGAATTAAACCCTAAGCTCGAGGCATGAAAACCAAAGCTCTAATGCTTTTAGGATCAATCGTGGCGCTTTTCAGCACGCAAAGTTACAGCCAATTTCAACCGATCATCAACAGTCCAGCCACCGCACTTTACAAGGAAGCCGCGTTTTACCTCGAGCAGTATTACTTTGGTTACTCGAGCGCCGACCTGCCAAATTTGACCGAACAATACCGTCAGGAACTCGAGAATGTATGTGCGCCGCAAGGTGAAAATTGTGGTTTTGAAACGGCGCGACCTTACATTGAACGGCTGACCTCGAGTTTAAGAGATGGACATTCGTATTACGTGTCGCCAGCGGGCTATAAAAGTGCGCTCTCGAGCTTTGCGGGCGTTAACACCAATCTCAATCCAAGTTTTGGCTTTGTGCCAGGGACAGTAAATGCAAACGGTGAAGTTTTGGTTCTCGATGTGAGCGCAAACTCGCCAGCGCTCGAGGCTGGGCTGCAACCATTTGACCGAATCACTGGAATCAACGGCGTGAAATTTCAAGCTGTCACCGCACTCAACGCGCTCTACTCGAGCCTCAACACGGACAGCCCAGTGCGTTTTTCAATCGCTCGAGGCGACATTCTTAAACCCGTCAAACTCGAGATTGGTGTGCAACGCCGTTACAATCCTAATCTCAACTTGCCTTTTTCCTATGTGGCGGCGGGACATCCTGGCGTGGTGGTCATGCGATTCCCAAACTTTATTGGTTTTAACGACATTGGACCCAAAACCCATGCCATGGTCAAGGACGCTATCCTCAAAAAAGCCAAAGCCATCGTGATTGACCTGCGCGGCAACATTGGCGGCGAGGAAACCGAATGCTCGAGTGCCGCCGCCGCGCTTGTCGCTGGTGGCGTGGAATTTATGGGACAAACCAAATACCTCAAACTGCCTTGGGGCTTTAAAGACGGCAAAACCACGGGCAACGACGCTCGAGATTTGCGCAGTTACACCATTGCCGACCCTCAGTTGTGGAAAGGTAAAATGGCAGTGCTGGT
>JANLWR010000936.1:0-5073 GCA_031364625.1 Deinococcales bacterium
GATCGGGTCTTAAAAAGCCTGTCGCGGTTGCCGCTCGAGAATCGCTTGGAATGCCCGCCAGGTACTTGTCGGTCAACATGCCTTGCGCCAAGGGCGAGAACGGTATGCAACCGATGCCCTCCTCGCGTAATACGGACAGCAGACCGTCGTCTTCAACCCAGCGGTTGAACATGTTAAAGACAGGTTGATGAATCAGGCAGGGCGTGCCGAGGAGGCGTAAAATTTTGGAGGCTTCACGGGTTTGGGCGGCATTGTAATTGGAAATGCCAACGTACAACGCCCGTCCGCTGCGCACAATAAAATCGAGCGCCTGCATGGTTTCCTCGAGCGGCGTGTTTGGATCGGGGCGATGGTGGTAAAAAATATCGACGTACTCGAGTTTCATGCGTTTTAAACTCTGATCGAGGCTCGAGATTAAATACTTGCGCGAACCCCATTCGCCGTAAGGTCCAGCCCACATCAGATAACCGGCTTTGCTCGAGATGATGAGTTCATCGCGGTAGGGTTTAAAGTCTGATTGGAGCAAACTGCCGAAATTGCTTTCCGCACTGCCTGGCGGCGGTCCGTAATTGTTTGCCAGGTCAAAATGCGTGACGCCCAAATCGAAGGCTTTGCGCAAAATCGCGCGTTGATTCTCGAGCTTGTCGATGCCGCCAAAGTTGTGCCACAACCCGAGCGAAATCGCAGGCAGTTTTAAGCCGCTGCGTCCAGAGTGATTGTATTTCATGGTGTCGTAACGGTTGTCGTTGGCTGAATACATGCGTTCACCTCGAAAAAAAAGATTGGGATGCTCGAGTCTAGCGCATTTTAGTAAACAACATCAGTTATTTCAAAAAAAGGCAACGCCGAGCGGGAGGTCCCGGCGTTGCTGAGGGAATGCACTCGGTCAACACCAAGTGCGAGGAAAGGGGCAATTTTAGGCAAGCACTGGTGGAATCCAACGGGCAATAAACTTTAATTTCAACTCGCCAGAATCGTTCATGTCCTGGACGGACATCATCATCACTTCAAATTCGTGGTTTTGCCAACGGATGCGAATGTTGGACGTCCAGACGTTTGGACGGATTGCACTGCTGACACTCAGTCTGCCGCGCACCTCGCGGGTGTTCGGGTCAAAATGTCCGAGCTTGCCCGTGGTGACATTCATGCGGTGTCCAGCGTATTCAATCTCTGCGCCTGTCAGGTCGAGCGTGCCAACAAATTGGTTCATCATTGATCCCCAGACGGCGCGTGTGTGATTCACTTGGTGTTCGGCACTTGAGAGCATGGTGTCCTCGCTGTCTCTCGAGATTCGCTCGAGGCGGTTTGATTGAGGTCAATATATAAAGGCAGCGTCATTTGGGCGTCACATGAACGTGTGACGGCAATTGACACCCGAAGAAAATGCGAAATATTCCATTCTGAGCGCAACTCCAGCTCGAGCCGAGTTAATCGAACAACGGTTGATGCTCGAGCAGTTTAAGAATTTTTTGATCCAACTTTGACAATGCAACATTCTCAGGTTGCTCGAGATGCTCGAGTTCTGATTGCACTTCAAAAACCTGAATCTGAAATTGACGGTGTGTCATGGTGTGATTGAGCGATCCAACATAACGACCCGAAGCTTTGATTTGGTATTTCTCGAGCAATTCTTCGAGCGTGACTTGTTGATTTAAAACAATCTCGAGCAATGGGAAGCCGTGCAAGCCACCCAGCAAGCCTTTTTTCGGGCGTTGCTCGAGAAGATAACGTCCGTTGTTAGCAATCACCAAGGCAACCGCTTTGACTTCTTTGACGGCGCTGCGAATTTTGGGGGCGGGAATGCTGGCAACGCGTTCATTCAAAAACGCACAACACTGACTCGAGACTGGGCAGCTTGCGCAAGACGGACTTTTTGGCGTGCAGACTGTTGCCCCAAGTTCCATGATCGCCTGATTCCAATCGCCAGGACGAGTTCTCTCGAGGAAGCCTTCCGTGTACGCCCAGAGCCAATCGTCGGTGGGCGCCTGTTCGCACAACCAACGTGCCAGGACGCGCCGCACATTGCCGTCTACCACTGGCACAGGTAAACCAAAGGCAATGCTGGCAACCGCACCCGCCGTGTAACGCCCAACCCCTGGCAACTCGAGCAAACCCGCCAGCGTTGAAGGCATTCCGCTTAAAACAATGACCTGCGCCGCCTTGTGCAAGTTTCGTGCCCGAGCGTAATAGCCAGCGCCCTCCCAGGCTTTTAAGACCGCCTCGAGCGGCGCTGCCGCCAAATCCTCAACGGTTGGAAACGCCGTGATAAAACGCTCAAAAAACACTAGCCCTCGAGAAACCTGGGTTTGTTGCAGCAACACTTCGGACAGCAAAATTTGGTACGGGTCTTTGGTTTTGCGCCACGGCAAATCGCGCTTAAAGGCGTCAAACCAAGCCAGCAATTGGGAATGCAGCAACTCGAGCTTCATGACCTCGAGTGTATTCCAAGGCTTTAAAGGTGTATGTCATGTGAACTGGAAAGACTGAACACGTATCTCAACATCCAAAAATCAATTCAGGTTCGTATCTACATTCAGAGTGGCAGTTTAACAACACTCAAAAGTTTCGGAGGATTTTATGAAGAAAGTATTTCTTATTGGTGCACTTAGCTTGGCAGCCCTTTCGATCACCTCGGCACAAGTGATGGTTAAAAGCGGTTACGTTCGTGTGGTTCACGCCATCAGCGATGCGCCAGCCGTTGACGTTTTCCTGAAAGATTCCAAAGGCATGGAAGTCAAAACCGTTGACGGTGCACCGTACACGGGCGTGACCCCATACGGCGACGTTCCAGCAGGCAAGTACGAAGTGACCGTCACCGTTCACGACGACAAGAAAGCTGTGTTGTTCAGCGTGCCAAGCTTTGAAGTCAAAGCCAACTCCTACACCACCGTCGCCGCCGTCAACATGGCTGCGGACCGCGCTTTAGAGGTTTTCAAAGACCCAACCCCAAACCGCAACAAGAACAAAGCCCAAGTTACGGTTTATCACCTGTCCTATAAATCACCCAATGTTGACGCGTTGGGCGTGGATTTGGGCAATGCCAAAGTGGTCAGCAACCTGTCCTACCGCAAGAGCACCACGATCAAAGTCAACCCAATGGGTGTCAACCTGAACATTGTGCCAGCAGGCGCAATGACCCCAGTGGTTTACAACCTCAAGGGCATCAGCCTGGCAGGCGGCAAGTCTTACAGCCTGTTCGCCTTCGGTTTGCTTGACGGCAAAGACGCCGCCATGTTCAAAGTCAGCCCGAACGAAGACAAGATCGTTAAAGGCTCAATGGGCTTTAAATAAGTCTTAAAGATTGAACTCGAGAGAGTACCCTCCAAGATCATTTTGGAGGGTGTTTTTACATCTTGCGCCCTCGAGAAACACCGTTACAGCCGAGTCAAACATCCACTCGAGGCTTTAAGTGCGTATATCAAGATATGAGATTATCTGGTTTGATGCGCGGTTTTGTTGCACTGGTGCTGGTCAGTGCTTTGGGTTTGTTGCTTCGCTTGCTGCTCGAGATACCTTACCCACCGCAAGAGTTGTTCAATCGTTTGTCACAGTTCATGGGCACGCCCGCCATGTTCCAGATGGTGCACAAAATTTTGGGTTACGGCGTGGCGGGTAAGGTTTTTGCTTTTGCGGGCAGCTTCGGTTTGTGGTTGGTGGTCTTAAGCCTGTTCGGTTGGTTGCGCCCGTGGCTGGCAAGTGTTTTGGTGTTTTTGGCTTGCGTCTTGCTTGTACCCGTCACGGTTGCCATCTTCACAGCCCTGGGTTACTTTCTGGTGCGTTACGCGCTCGAGTTGCCGCAACTGGGCGATTCGATGCGTTTGGACAGGCGCAATGCCCTTGGCTGGTTGACCATCGGTTCGGGGGTGCTGGTTGGCGGCGGCGCAACGGCGCTGCTGCGTTACACTTTCGGCTCGAGTGGCACGCCTGCAACAGCCTTAAAAAGTGGTCAGAAATTACCTTCGGGCATTACGGCACAAGCCGATTTTTACAGCATTTCCAAAAACCTCGAGGCTTTCGATCCCAAACTGAGCGCCGATAAATGGCAGTTAAAAGTTTCTGGTTTGGTGAAAACACCGCGTCAGTACATGCTGAGCGAATTAAAAGCCAAACCGCGCAACGATCTCGAGGCGACGATGGTTTGTATTTCCAACGCGGTTGGCGGCGGTTTGATCGGCAATGCGGTTTGGAACGGTTTTCGCTTGCGCGATTTGCTACTCGAGGTCGGGATTGCCCCGACGGCACGGTTTATCAACTGGAAAGCCGCCGATGGTTACACCGAATCTCTGCCTTTGGCGCAGGCGCTCGAGGATGATGTACTGTTGGTCTACGGCATGAACAACGAAGCCTTGTCACAAAAGCATGGTTTTCCGTTGCGGGTGTTGATTCCTGGGCGTTTGGGTATGAAACAACCACGTTGGATCACCGAGATTGAACTGTCCGACAAGGAAGTGGTGGGCTACTGGGTCGAGCGCGGTTGGAGCAGCACCGCCTACGCCCAAACCATGAGCCGCATTGACAGCCCAGACGAATTGGCGGTCAACCTGAAGGCAAGCGCGATTGGAGAAATCCGAGGCATTGCCTTTGCGGGGTCAAAGACCATCACCAAAGTCGAACTCAGCATTGACGGCGGCACAAACTGGCAAGAAGCCGAGTTATTGCCGCGTCGCTCGAGGCACGCTTGGCAGCAGTGGCGCAGCCCGTGGACTCCCAAAGCGGGTTCGCACCAGTTGGCGGTACGCGCCTATGCCGACGGGGTCATGCAGCCCGAAGAGGAACGCGATGCGCTGCCCGAAGCCTCGAGTGGCTGGCATCACTTCATTACCAATTTGGTTTAAATCTTAAACGATTTTGGGGCAATCAAAAAGCTCGAGAAGAAATATAATTCTCGAGCCTCGAGACAAGGCTTAGGAACTGGGATTTAATAACTTCCCGATTTCGCGGGAAGGGTGAACACAAGGTTCACCCCTACAGGACAACGTTTTTTGCGTAGGGGTGATGCTTGCGCCCATGCCCGTCTGGTGCGTTTTATGGTCAAGAAGCGACCATGCCCGTCAGGTGCGTTTTATGGTCAAG